>JAZKBX010000122.1:10520-16612 GCA_040388455.1 Bacteroidota bacterium | reverse complement strand
TTCAATCTTTTCTAAACAGAAAAGGATTTACGCTGCAATCCCTAACGCAGCATTACCGTAACAATCAAAATTCGGGTTAATAACGGTGGAAAAAGGCTAAACCATTCGAATATTTAAACAGATTATTACCTTTGCATAAATTATTATTAGATAATGAAAAATAAAATTGAAGAATTATTAAGCGAAATTGAAACATTTGCTGCCGAAAGCAAGGAGCATGTTGAAGAGTTTCGCATTAAAATATTGAGTAAAAAAGGAAAAGTAAGAGAACTGTTCGAGGAGTTTAAAAATGTTGCTCCGGAGCTTCGCAAAGAGGTCGGGCAAAAGTTGAATGAACTTCAAAATAAAGCTCAGGAAAAAGTAAATGAATTAAAAGAGAGATTTGAGAATAGAGATGATGAAAAGAATCCGTCTATTGATCTAACTCTTCCTGCTGAAAGTATTGCTGTTGGATCACGTCACCCTTTGTCAATTGTTCGTAATCAAATTGTAGAGATCTTTTCTCGTATTGGTTTTACCATTTCGGACGGACCGGAGATCGAAGATGACTGGCATAATTTTACAGCGCTTAATACTCCTGCCGATCACCCTGCGCGGGATATGCAGGATACATTTTATATCAGTGAAGATCCGGATATCGTTTTGCGTACACAAACTTCATCGGTTCAGGTGCATGTGATGGAAAATAGTACTCCTCCCATACGTACCATTTCACCGGGGCGGGTATATCGTAACGAGGCTATTTCAGCTCGTGCCCATTGCCAGTTTCACCAGGTAGAAGGTTTGTACATTGATAAAAATGTTTCTTTTGCCGATCTTAAACAAACCTTATTATATTTTTCGAAAGAAATGTTTGGCGAAGAAACGAAGATTCGTTTGCGTCCTTCCTTTTTCCCCTTCACCGAGATAAGCGCTGAAATGGATATATCTTGTCCTTTTTGCAAAGGCAAAGGTTGCAATATCTGCAAAGGTGCCGGCTGGGTAGAAATATTAGGTTGCGGTATGGTTGATCCTGCTGTACTTGATAATTGCAAGATCGACAGCAAAACATACAGCGGATTTGCTTTTGGTATGGGCGTTGAACGTATCACCATGCTGAAGTACCAGGTAAAAGATCTGCGTTTGTTTTTTGAAAATGATGTGCGTTTTCTGAAACAGTTTAAAGCCGTAATTTAAATGAATTATCGTCACCCTGACAGGGTTTTCAAACCCTGTTAGGGTGATGATAATTTCATGAAACAAGCGCGTTAATTTAATTTTGCAACCAAAGCAAATTCATAATTAGAACGATACTGTTTTCAAACACCTTTATTCTTTTGATAAACCCTAACAGGGTTTGAAACCCTGTCAGGGTCAACGAATATTTTTCATCACTAATTCATAAAAGCATTGCAACGTATAGAACACATTCAAGAAATGTTAAAGACCGAACCGGATGATTCTTTCCTGAATTATGCATTGGCCTTAGAATACGCGAAAATAAATGATATTGATAAAGCAATTGAACTGATCGAGCAGCTACTTGTAAGGGACGAAAATTATTTAGGAGCGTATTATCAATTAGGAAAATATTACGAGCAAAAGGAACTTCTTCAAAACGCTATTGTTACTTATAATAAAGGCCTGCTTGTAGCCCAACAGAAAAACGATAAAAAAACTGTAGGAGAATTAAATGAGGCTCTGATGATGCTGGAGGATTGAGAAGCTCTTCAACATATCCGAAAGAGAGGGTTTTAAGGGCGTCTCTAAAAACAAAAATAACAAAATAAAAAGATTTCACCGCAAAGACGCTAAGGCGCTAAGTTGGGTGTACGACAAATATCCCTAAATGGGTTAATATCACCCCTTCGGGGTTTTGCCATTGTGAAATATTGCATTGTGCTATAATCATTACATCCCTTCGGGATTACTAATTATTGAATATAAAGCCCGAAGGGCTGTAATTATTATAGAATAAATAAAGATTGGCTTTTTAAAACCCCGAAGGGGGCATATTAGGGGGATTTGTCGTGCACCCGCTAAGTTTAGCAATAATTTATTTTTTATTTTTTTGCGACTTCGCGTCTTTGCAGTAATTTTTTTAGAGGTTCCCTTAAGCACTAATTTTTTTAAAAGCAATTACTTTAGCCCATTATAAATTTCTGTTATTTTTTGCTTCTGAGCCTTTTCATTTTCAATCAGTTTTTCCAGATCCTTTATTTCCGGAGCAAGAGGATTTTTTTCTTTTAATGTTTTTAATTTTAGTGAGTTTTCATTTGCTCTTTCTTCATACATGATCTCCAGGTCTTTAATGGATTTTTTTGCATAAAACGCAACCCATCTGATTGCATTTTCATCTTCTGCAATGCCTTTTAACACTTGAACTCCAGAGTTGATGATTTCGTTATTAGTGATCTTTTTCAAATACAATCCATATAAACTAACAAATCCAATTTTTGAAAACCCCGCAAATTTATCTGCTGATTTTACAAAAAAATCATTGTTCTCATCAGTACCGTAATTTGCATATAATTCGGCAATCGCAAACAGAACGTCATTGCTTTTTTCGTTCTCAAACTGTTTCGCCAATTTTATTCCTTCCTGTGCATTTGCTTTTGCGATAGCAGCTAAGGAAGCTCCTAATACACTATACGCCCTGTCATTTAGCGCAGTTTTATACAACGTTTGTAGATCCTCATCTTTATAGAAGGCCGACAAATAAGCAATTGACGCAGCGCGTACACTGGATTTTTTATCTGTTTTTACTAATTGAACTAAAAGTTCCTTTATTTGTTTCTCGCGTCCTGGGGCAATGTTTTTTAAATTATAAATAGCATCTTCACGAATACTCCAGAATTTATCTTGTAGTGCGGATATTATTATTTCAGTGGCAATGGAATCTTTGGCATTTTTTGCTAGTTCGGCCAATGCCTCACTACGATCCAGATAAAGAGGAGCATGCTGGTATTGAAAAGCCAATTCTTTAATTGTTTTCTCTTCGAATTTAGTACACAACAACATTTTTTCGGCATCCACATTTACCAGGTCTGGCTTTGTATTTGCATCAAATTCAAATGTTTCATTGGCTTTAGTAACCGTAATTTTGTGGCGGGTCTTTTGGCCGTTGGCATAAATATCAATAGCCATTGGTAATTTAAACAAAGGCGTTTTACTCAGATCCTGCATTTGTTTAATTTCTACTTTTTGTTTTTTACCTGCAAAGTCATAATTCGTTGTAATGATCAGATCAGGATGCCCTGATGATAAAAACCATTGATTAAAAAACCAATTAAGATCTTCACCCGTCACCTGCTCAAATGCTAAACGCAGGTTATGAATTTCAACTGAGGTAAATTTATTTGTTTCTAAATAAAATTTTAAAGACGCAAAAAATGCTGCATCACCCACATATTTACGTAACATGTGTAGCACTTGTCCGCCTTTGTTGTAGCTATGTGCGTCAAACATATCTTCTTTATCGTCATACTGAAAACGAATTAAATTAACTTTTTTCCTATCCGATTCAGCAAAATATCCCCTGGCGGATTCGAAGCTATGCAGATCCGCATCATCCAATCCATATTTATATTCTTCCCACAAATATTCACCGTAGGTTGCAAAGGATTCATTCAAAGGCAAATTGCTCCATGATTCGCAGGTGACCAGATCTCCAAACCATTGATGAAACAACTCGTGTGAGATCACATCTTCATAATTTTTGTCTAATAATTCCCTGTCAGTACGTTGTAAAAATTCACCATGCAAAGTAGCAGTTGTGTTTTCCATTGCCCCGGAAACATAATCACGTACTATTATTTGAGAGTATTTATTCCATGCGTAGGGTACACCTAATTTAGTTGAGAAAAATTCAAGCATCTCGGGTGTGTTCCCAAAGATGTCCTTAGTATAAGGTGCATATTCTTTTTCTATATAGTAGTTTACTTCTTTATCCTGCCATTTATCTTTTACAACTTCAAATTCCCCAACTGCCATCATTGCCAGATACGGTGCATGTGGTAGATCCATTTGCCAGCAATCGGTACGTGTGCTATCCTCGTTGTTGGTCGAAAAAACTAATTCACCGTTCGACAGGGTAACAAATTTTTTATCTACCGTAATAAAAATTTCCTGTGTCATCCGTTCATTCGGACTGTCAATGGTTGGAAACCATGCTGAACTGGATTGCGTTTCGCCCTGCGTCCAGATCTGTTGAGGTTTGTTTTTTTCTTTTCCTTCAGGATTAATAAAATACAAGCCTTTATCGTCAGTAATAGCAGTACTTCCACCGCCTTTTTTTAATTCGTTTGGTTTGGAAATATAATCAATGAAAACAGAATATTCTTCTGTGTTTTTATATTCTTTATCTAATTTAATTGTAATGATATCTTTCTCATAGGTATATTCCAGGGGCTTTTTAGATATTGTTTCAGAAACAGTTGCTTCATAATTTCCGGATGGATCTTTTTTATCATCCATTCCGGTTTTTACATAGTCACGTTGAAGAAGGGCGATCTCTTTAATTTCCATTCCACGTGCATTCAACTGCAATAGTGATGTAGGGTAGAAGTAGGGTTTAATCTTAATGGTGGCTTTGCCGTATAGATATTGTTTTTTCCAGTCAAAACTAACATCTAATTTGGTATGTATAATATCATTTATTCGTGTAACGGATGCTTGGTACTGTGGAACTTCTGGTGTTTTTGCACTTGTTTCAACAGTGTCTAGATTAACAACCGGGTAGTTGCCATTAGCACTTTCCGATTTTTTAAAAATTTTGCAGGAACTAATTGCAAGTGTTAATCCAATAGCAAAAAAATATTTTTTAAGCATCATCTAATTTTTTTAGGGCTGTCAAAGGTTGTGAAAATATTGATGATTTCAAATTTTTGATACAATGAAAGCTAAAATGCATTATGGAGTGCAATTGTAAAGGACCAACAATGGAATAACTTAATTTAAACGTACAATTTTTAATGTTCATTTTTTGCCCGTTCATTCGCTATGTGCCTCTTTACAGGTAAAGAAAACCATAGTTGAGTTTAACAATTTTTAACAGCAAAAAAGAGTATTAAAATGAGACTTTTTTTACTTTTGCTTCCCAAGAATATTTAATCAGTTCTAATAAAACTAAATATAACAATGACTGACATTAGAGAATTAAACGAGCGTATTCAACAAGAGAGTGCCTTTGTTGAACTGTTAACCATGGAAATGGACAAAGTAATTGTAGGTCAAAAATACATGGTGGAACGTCTATTAATTGGTTTGTTGTCTAATGGACATATACTTTTGGAGGGTGTTCCGGGTTTGGCAAAAACGTTAGCCATTAAATCATTGGCATCTACTATCCATGCTAAATTCAGCCGTATTCAGTTTACCCCTGATCTATTACCTGCCGATGTTATCGGTACTATGATCTATAATCAAAAAAGAGAAGAATTTACTGTGAAGCAAGGTCCTATTTTTGCGAATTTTATTTTGGCGGATGAGATAAACCGTGCTCCTGCAAAGGTGCAAAGTGCTTTGCTTGAAGCAATGCAGGAAAAACAAGTTACCATTGGCGACCAGACTTTTAAATTGCCAAACCCGTTTTTGGTACTTGCAACTCAAAATCCTATTGAACAAGAAGGAACATATCCATTACCGGAAGCTCAGGTTGACCGTTTTATGTTGAAAATAGTTGTAGGCTATCCTAATAAAGAAGAAGAACGTAAGATCATCCGTCAAAATTTAGCAAGCGAATATCCAACTGCAAACCCAATTTTGAAGCAGGAAGATATATTGAATGCTCGGAAAGTAGTGAAGGATGTATATATGGATGAGAAGATCGAAAAATATATTATCGACATTGTTTTTGCTACACGTTATCCGGCAGAATATAAACTCAACAAATTTGCAGGTCTGATCAATTTTGGTGGCTCGCCTCGTGCAAGTATCAATTTGGCAATGGCTGCCAAAGCCTATGCCTTTATTAAACGCAGAGGATATGTAATTCCTGAAGATGTTCGTGCTGTTTGTACAGATGTATTGCGTCATCGTATTGGTTTAACATACGAAGCGGAAGCAGAAAACATTACTACTGAAATGATCATCAATGAAATTTTAAATACGGT
>JAZKBX010000122.1:0-10420 GCA_040388455.1 Bacteroidota bacterium | reverse complement strand
ATGGAAACGGCAGAACTTTTAAAAAAAGTAAGAAAGGTTGAAATTAAAACCCGTGGACTCTCCAATCAGTTGTTTTCTGGAGAATACCATACGGCTTTTAAAGGCAGAGGTATGACTTTTAGTGAAGTTCGTGAATACCAGGCAGGGGACGATATTCGTGCCATCGACTGGAATGTAACGGCTCGTTTCAATAATACCTACGTTAAAATATTTGAGGAAGAACGTGAAATGACAGTTATGCTGTTAGTTGACGTTAGTGCATCGGGCGAATTTGGAACACAGAAACAATTAAAGCAGGAATTAATTACTGAATTGTGT
Organism: Bacteroidota bacterium; assembly: GCA_040388455.1. GTDB lineage: Bacteria > Bacteroidota > Bacteroidia > 2-12-FULL-35-15 > 2-12-FULL-35-15 > 2-12-FULL-35-15. The sequence goes on along the minus strand of JAZKBX010000122.1, from coordinate 10,102 downwards.
GCGGTACTTGCTTTTTCGGCAATTCAAAATAATGATAAAATAGGAGTAATTTTTTTTACTGATAAGATCGAAAAATTTATCCCTCCTAAAAAGGGTAAAACTCATATTTTAAGGATCATTCGTGATCTGATAGAATTTAAACCTGAACATAAAAAAACGGATATAAAACAAGCGTTAAAATATTTAACCAACGTAATTAAAAAACGAAGTATTGCTTTTGTGATATCTGATTTTATTACTGATACAAATTTTATTGATGCTTTAAAAATAGCGAATAAGAAACACGATCTGGTAGCCCTTCGTATTTACGATAAACGAGAAATGGAATTACCGAATATTGGATTGGTTAAATTTATGGATGCTGAGACAGGAACATTGAAATGGATGGATACTTCTGATAAAAATGTTCGGAGCCACTTTTACGCAGAAGCAAAAAAACAAGAGGCATCGTTAAAAGAAATATTTAATAGGAGTGGTGTTGATTCAGCAGACATTAATACAGCAGATTCATACATAAAACCTTTGATGAATTTATTTAAAAGAAGATAACATACAAATAACACCCTTCGATGATCTTAGGGTTATGTATACACAAAATCTAAAATCGAATATCTAAAATCCACTGCCGTTTTGCGTGAAACAAAAATGAGAATAGGAAAAAATAAAACATTCACCTTTATTTGTGCAATTAGCGTTGTAGTGCTGTTTCTATTCTCCTATGCTGCGAAAGCACAGGAAATTAAGGCTATAGCAAAACTCGATACCAATGAAATGCGGATCGGGCAGCAGGTTAAATTGCAATTAAGCATACAATACAGGGTAGATAATGGAAAACAAATAAAAATTCAATGGCCTGAAATTGCCGATACTATTCGAAAAGAAGTAGAGATAGTGGGGCAGTCAAAAATTGATACCGTTATTCCCGATAAGAATAATCCTTTTCAATTCATTCAAACAAAAACTCTTTTCATTACTTCTTTTGATTCGGGTTATTGGGCAATACCTCCTTTTAAATTTTTGATCAATGATGATACCAATGGTTTTTTTACCGAGCCTTTATTGCTATCGGTAGGTTCGATACCTGTTGATACAACCTTGGCTATTAAAGATATTAAACCACCCTATGATGAGAGTTACTCTTTCCTGGATTGGATAAAAGATAATATGTATGTGGTTTATGGAACATTGATAGCAATACTTGTGATCATTCTTATTATTTATATACTCAGATATTTCAAAAAAGTAAAACCACCGATGGTATTTGTAGAAGCACCTAAAATTCCGGCCCATGTTGTAGCATTTGAAAAGCTGGATAAGCTTAAAAAAGAAAATCTTTGGCAGGAAGGTAAATTGAAACTCTATCATATTATGCTTACCGAAATAGTCCGTGAATACATCGAAAATCGTTTTAAAATACAAGCGTTGGAACAAACAACAGATGAAATTTTATATGGTTTCCGCAATGTGGCAATTGATGAAGAGAGTAAAATGAAATTAAAGAAATTATTGATTTTAGCGGATTTGGTGAAGTTTGCTAAAGAGCAGCCATTACCAAATGAAAATGAAATGAGCTTAAGTAATGCTTATGATTTTGTGAACGGAACGAAGAAAGAGGATGAGATCTCCAATGCGAATAAAAAAGTGGTTTTGACAAATAATTTAAATAGTAATACAAAATAATGTTCGACTTTTTTAACGATATCACTTTTGCAAACAAAGAATTACTTTGGTTATTACTGGGCATCCCTGTAATTGCAACTTGGTATATTTTGAGAAACAAATCATTTAATGCTGAACTGAAGGTCTCCTCCATAAAAGGATTTGAAGGAATCGGGAGATCATTAAAGATCTATTTACGCCATAGTTTAATTGTGTTACGTGTTTTCTCTATCGCATTGTTGATAGTGGTTTTGGCTCGTCCGCAATCACGCTCGAGTTGGAAAGATGTTAAAACAGAAGGGATTGATATTGTTATGGCATTAGATATTTCCGGTAGTATGCTAGCGAAAGATTTTAAGCCAAATCGATTAGAAGCTGCAAAGGAAGTTGCGGTGGATTTTATTGATAGTAGGCCTAATGACCGAATCGGCCTCGTGATTTTTAGTGGTGAAAGTTTTACACAATGTCCTTTAACCACGGATCATGCAGTTATTAAAAATTTATTTTCGGGCATACAAACAGGTATGGTCAAAGATGGTACTGCTATCGGTAATGGATTAGCTACCGGTGTTTCCAGAGTTAAGGATAGTAATGCAAAAAGCAAAGTTGTGATTTTGTTAACCGATGGTGTAAATAATCAAGGTTCGGTAGCCCCATTAACAGCTGCAGAAATTGCCAAGGCATTTAATGTTCGTGTATACACTATTGGTGTTGGTACAATCGGGAAAGCGCTTGCCCCTGTGGCAATGTACCCCGATGGGAGTTACCAGTACGGTTACGTGGACGTTAACATAGATGAAAAAACGCTTGGTGAGATCGCTGATATGACCGGTGGAAAATATTTTCGTGCAACTGATAATGATAAGCTAAAGAATGTTTATAAAGAGATTGACAGATTGGAAAAAACTATTTTCGAAGAGAAAAATTTTACAAATAAAGCAGAACATTTTTTACCGTTTGCAATCAGTGCAGCACTGCTGTTGTTAATTGAATTTTTACTGAGAAATACGTTATTTAAAAGTGTATCGTAAAGCACTTTAAAGTTGTAAAGTTGAAAGTTAGAAAGTTGGAGAATAGGTAGACAGATCAACACAGACTAGGTGAATAAATTATAAATTGGTAATAATTTTAAACTTTCAAATTTTAAATTTTCGAACATATAGATGTTTCAATTAGAAAATAAATATTTTTTATACGCACTAAGCCTGGTTCCGGTGTTTATTATTATTTATTGGTTGGTTAACCGATGGAGAAAAAAAGCACTTGCTGCTTATGGTGATGTTTCAATTGTTAAACAATTGATTCCGGATGTTTCTGTATCAAAACGTATTTGGAAATTTATTTTGTTTACACTGGCATTTATATTGGTGATTGTTGGAATTGTAAATCCGCAAGTAGGTACTAAATTAGAAGAAGTTAGACGTAAAGGAGCTGATCTGATGATCTGTTTGGATGTTTCGAACAGTATGAAAGCTGAGGATCTTCAACCGAACAGATTAGAGAAAGCGAAACAGGCGATCTCGAAGTTGATCAATAAGTTAGAAGGCGATAGGCTAGGTATCATTGTGTTTGGAGGTGAGGCGTATGTGCAGTTGCCTATTACTACTGATTATTCGGCTGCCAAGTTATTTTTAGAAAGTATCAATACTGACATGATCCCGACACAAGGCACCGCCATTGGCACAGCAATTGACCTGGCTTTAGAATCTTTCGGTAAAGATGAAGGAAAAAATAAGGCAATTGTGATCATTACTGATGGGGAAAATCACGAAGATGATGCAATAAAGGCAGCTGAACTTGCCGCAGAAAAAGGAATTGCAATTCATACTATTGGCATGGGCTCGGCAGATGGTGCGCCAATACCGGTTTATAAAAATAATGTACGTGAGAGTTTCAGAAAAGATAAAGATGGCAATACTGTGGTAACAAAATTAAATGAGCAGGTATTACAAGAAATTGCTGCTGCCGGAAATGGAATTTATGTTCGTGCATCTAATTCAGATGCCGGCTTAAACAGCGTGTTGGATGAAGTCAGTAAATTGGAAAAAAAACAATTTGAAAGTAAAATGTATAGTGATTATGAAGATCGCTTTCAATGGTTTGTTGCCGCTGCACTGGTATTATTATTAATTGAACTGTTTTTAACGGAGCGTAAAAGTAAGATCTATCAGCGATTGAATTTATTTAATGATAAACAATAAGAAATGTCTTTAAAAGAAAAACATATCATTAATACTACAAAGGACTTGTTTATGGCTTTGCATCTAAAAAATGTTGGTCTGCTCTTTTTCGCGCTTCTGTTTTTCATTTGTTCGCAAACAGGTTTTTCTCAACAGGAGAAAAAATTCATTCGTGAGGGTAATAAACAATATGAAGGTAAAAATTATAGCGAAGCCGAAAAGAATTATTCCCGGGGATTGAACAAGAACAAAGATTCTTACAAAAGTGCATTTAATCTTGGTGATGCATATTATCAGCAAGGTAAATATGAAGAAGCCGCAGAACAGTTTCAATTACTTACACATCGTCCTTCTTCAAAAGATACTCTTTCTAAGGCTTATCATAATTTGGGTAATTCCTTAATGAAATCTAAAAAATACCAGGAAGGATTAGATGCTTATAAAAGCGCATTGAAAAACAATCCTGATGACGAAGACACACGCTACAATTTAGCTTATGCACAACAAATGCTTAAGCAACAGCAGCAGCAACAGAAGAAAGACGATAAGGATAAAAAGGATAATAAAGACAAAGATAATAAGGACAAGAAAGATAACAAGGATAATAAAGACAAGGATAAAAAGGATAAAGACAAAAAAGACGATAAATCAAAAGAAGATAAGGACAAAGAAAATAAGGAAAAGGAGAAGCCTAAAGAAGATCAGATTTCTAAGGAAGATGCAAAAAGATTGTTAGATGCATTGCAGAACGATGAAAAAAATCTTCAGGATAAAATGAAGAAAGGGAAAACAAAGGGAATGAAAGTGAATATTGAAAAAGATTGGTAAGATAAAAAATAAGTTGGAAAGTTTAAAGTTGAAAGTTTAGAATCAGGAATGAAAAAGATAGTTTATATATTAATTTTTATTATCGCTCTCGCAAATGTTTCATTTGCTCAAAAGTTGACCGCTCAGGCTAGTAAGGCTAGAGTTGCGGTTGGCGAGTCGTTTCAGATCTCGTTTTCATTAAATAGCAGTGGCAGTAACTTCAAAGCACCACCGTTAAATGATTTTGATGTTTATTCGGGGCCGAACCAATCCACCAGCATGTCATACGTGAATGGGTCCATGAGTCAATCTATTACTTTATCTTACGTGGTTGCTGCAAAAAAAGAAGGCAAAATTAATATTGGTGCCGCCAGTGTGAATGTAAATGGTGGAACTATTCAATCTAACCCTTTTACTATTGAAGTGGTAAAAGGTTCAGCCAATGCGCAAAATCAAAGTAATAATAATCCAGCTCAAAATCCATCTGCCCCGACTACCGAAAATTTAAGTGATAATTTGTTCGTAAAAACAATTGTCAGCAAAACAAAAGCTTATTTAGGTGAACAAATAACGGTAACCCATAAAGTGTACACCCGTTATCAGTTACGTGGTTTCCAGGATATCAAATTTCCTGACTATACAGGTTTTTGGGCCCAGGATGTGCCTAATAATCCGCAAATTCAGGTTGTGAATGAAAATATTGATGGTGTAAGCTATCAGGTAGGCGAACTGAAACGTACTTATTTATTTGCGCAACGTAGTGGGAAGTTAGAAATTGAACCAATGACTATTGAATGCGTTGTTCGAAAACAATCCAACAGGAGACCTCGAGATGTCTTTGAACAGTTCTTTGGCGGTGGGTATGAAGATGCTACTTATTCTGTAAAGAGTAAGGCTGTTTCTGTTGAAATATTACCATTGCCTGAAGCGAATAAACCCGCTGATTTTTCAGGTGCTGTGGGGAATTATTCATTTAAAGCTCAAATTAGTAAAGAGAAAGTAAAAGCAAATGATGCAGTTAATTTAACAATTACATTAACGGGGAAAGGCAACATTAAATTAGTTGACCCTCTGAAAATTAATTTCCCTGAAGATTTTGAAACCTACGATCCTAAAACCAAAGAAAATATAACTACGGGCGCCAACGGGGTAAGTGGTAACAAAACATTTGATTACCTGATCATCCCACGTCATGAGGGTGATTATAAAGTTGACCAGATCAATTTTAGTTATTTTGATCCGGAAAAAAAACAATACGTAACGCTTCCCTCACCTGAGTTTGCAATTCATGTTGAAAAAGGAGCAGGGGGCGATGAGTCTGCAAATGTATTTAATCCTCGGAGCAAAGAAGATGTAAAGGTATTGGGGTCTGATATCAGGTATATTAAAACAAACAATATACATCTTGAACCAAAAAATGATTATTTCTTTGGATCTCCTTTGTTTTATTTAGGTTTGATAAGTCCGTTTTTCGCATTTGTTGGTTTTATTTTTATCCGAAGAAAAAATACAGAACAAAATAAAGATGCAGTAGCTGTAAAAAGCAGGAAAGCTACTAAAATGGCTAAAAAGCGCTTGTCACTTGCAGAGCAGTATTTGAAATCAAATAACAAGGAACAATTCTATGTGGAGATATTTAAAGCATTGTATGGTTATATCGGTGATAAATTGAACATACTTGCAGCTGATTTGAACAAGGAACATATTTCCGATAAACTTAAAGCAAAAAATGTGAATGATGCCACAATTCACCAATTGATAACAACACTCGATAATTGCGAATATGCACGTTATGCGCCAAGTGCTGTTTCCGGAGATTTGAATAGCATTTATAATAGTACCGTTGAACTTATTACCAAAATAGAAGATGAAATCAAATAAAAGGCAGCTTGTTCTTGTGTCCCCGGATGGGAGCAACAGCGCTTTGCTGTGTTGCAAGAATAGCTTATGCGTTAGCTCACCTTTTCCTAAGGCGCTTTTGGCCGTACCGGTAAAACTAAAATTAGTTTTAATTCTGCTGTTTACTTTTTTGTATTCATTCGCTGATGCAAATACAAACAACCTGTTGCTTGATAGTGCAAATAGCGCCTACTCCAAAGGCGACTACAGTAAGGCTTCTAAATTGTATGAGAATATTATAAGCAATGGTCAGGAAGCTCCCGAAGTATATTTTAATTTGGGCAATTCGTTTTATAAAACCAATAATATCGCATTAGCTATTTTGAATTATGAACGTGCATTAAAATTAGAACCGGACAACGAAGATTTTAATTTCAATTTAAAGTTGGCCAACCAAAAAACAGAGGATAAAATTGATGCTGCTCCTCAATTGTTTTTAAGTCAGTGGAAAAATGGATTGGTAGATCTTATGACCGAAAAGGCTTGGTCACAACTTTGTATTCTGTTGATTTGTATCTCCTTAATATTATTCGCTATGTACATAACAATGCAAAAAAGAGGACTTAAACAGTTCGGATTTTTTGGTGGCGCAACCTTTGTTATTTTAAGTGTAATTACATTTTTTATTGCACAACATAAATATAGCATTACCAAAAATAACAGTGAAGCAATTATTACTTCCCCTTCAATAACAGTAACCGGCTCTCCAAATGAAAAAGGTACCAAACTGTTTATTTTACATGAAGGAACTAAAGTAAATGTTACTCAGGAAGACGTTAGTTGGGTTGAAATAAAAATTGCAAATGGAAATACCGGTTGGATAAAAAGATCTGAATTACAAAAGATATAATACCTCCTGCGAATTACGGTTACTAATAACGAATAATAACGAATTTACGAAGCTACATGTTAACAATAGCAAACACTATTTCGTAAATTTGTAAAAATTCGTTTATCCGTAACCAAGTAGATTCGTTAAATTTCGTAATTCGTAGTATATTTATGCAACATATAGCACTCCTTTCCGACACACATAATTATTTAGATCCCAAAATTTTTAAATATTTCGACACCTGCGACCAGATATGGCATGCAGGTGATGTTGGTACTGTTTCTATTACTGACGAATTATCAAAGATCAAGCCTGTAGTGGCTGTTTATGGAAATATTGATGGACAGGATGTTCGTAAGGTTCATCCTAAAAATCAACGATTTATGTGCGAAGGTGTTGATGTTTTTATGACACATATTGGTGGGTATCCCAACCGATACTCAGCTGAAGCACTGGAAGAAATAAAACAAAGTCCTCCCAAATTATTTATCTGCGGACATTCTCATATTTTAAAAGTGATGTTTGATGAAAAATATAAATTATTACATATTAATCCGGGTGCTGTGGGTATTCATGGGTTTCATAAAGTAAAAACGTTCGTCAGATTCACTATTGATGGCAGCCAGATAAAAGATCTGGAAGTAATTGAATTGGGCCAGAAAATATAATTTTTTTTCAAATTCCCCCTTGTACCGCAATAAATCCGTGTAATAATTCTCGCTAACCTGAATAAATACAGTTGGCTGGCAGAATCCTTTTGAAAATCAGATAATAGTTATAACTTAGCGAAGTAAAAAAATATTTACCTAATACTTTTTTCAATGAATTTGAAAAATTACGCTGGAGTTTTATCACTTTTAATTGCTTTTTTTTGCTTTATCAGCAAGGCAAACAGCCAGGTGATGGTTAATGAGTATTCTTGTTCAAATGTTAGTACAATTCTCGATAATTATGGCGAAACTCCTGATTGGATCGAATTATATAATACAGGCAGTTCAGCCGTTTCTTTAGCCGGATATTATTTAAGTGATAAGCTGAGCAACCCTACAAAATGGCCAATTCCTACAGGTGTTTCAATAGCCGCTAACGGTTATTTGATCATCTGGATCTCTGGTAATGACACCCTTGATGGAACGAATGTTCATGCCGGTATCAAACTTACCCAAACGAAGCCTGAAGCCCTTGTTTTTGCTGATGCAGCAGGTGTCATTATTGATTCGATGACATTAAATCCAACACAAGCTGACCACTCCAGAGGAAGAACAACTGACGGTGGTACTATATGGGGAGTGTTTACAACACCAAGTCCTGCCGCATCTAATACTTCAGCAAAATTGGAGTATGCTACACGTCCGGCAATGGATATTCCTGCCGGATTTTACTCTTCAGCACAAACAGTTACAATTACTGCCCCTGGTACTGGCCTTTCTATATATTACACAATTGATGGTTCTGTTCCAACAACAGGATCAACAATTTATTCTACTCCCATTTCTATTTCAGCTACAACTGTTTTAAGAGCAAGAACATTCAGTTCAGATCCCTTGGTCCCTTCAAGTTTCGTAGAAAGCAATACGTATTTTATTAATTCCAATCATACAGTAGCCGTTGTTTCGGTATTTGGCGATCAGGTAGATGACCTATTAGGTGGATCCTATTTAGATCCTGAAACAGGTCTGGAATATTTTGACGAAAGCAAAGCGCAGGTGGCAGAGACAAATGGTCTGACAAATAAACATGGCAATGATTCATGGGCTTATGACCAGCGAGGATTCGATTATGTATCTAAGGATGAGATGGGATATAATTATGCTATTAATTATAAAGTGTTTAGTAATAAATCCCGTAGTTCATTTCAAAAAATAATATTTAAGCCGGCCGCAAACGATAATTATCCTTTTGAAACAGGAGGGGCACACATCCGCGATTCCTATGCGCATACATTGTCGCAAAGAGGAAATTTGAATTTAGATGAACGTACATGGGCACCGGCTGTTCTATATGTAAATGGCCAGTATTGGGGTGTTTATGATGTTCGCGAAAAAGTTGATGACTCTGATTTTACAGAATATTATTATGATCAACCCGAAAAAGAGTTACAATATTTAAAAACCTGGGGTGGCACCTGGAGTGAATACGGTGGAGTGCAGGCCCAAACAGATTGGGATGTATTAAAGAATTATATTATAGCAAACAATATGGCCGTACAGGCAAATTACGATTATGTGGACTCCGTGTTTAACGTAAAAAGTTTTGTTGATTATTTTGTTTTTAATTCATGGTTAGTTACCAGTGATTGGTTGAATTGGAATACTGCCTGGTGGAGAGGATTAAACCCCGGTGGTGATAAAAAGAAATGGCGTTATACCCTTTGGGATCTGGATGCCATTATGGGCCATTATATTAATTATACAGGAATCCCCGATCCAACGCCTAATGCCGACCCATGTGATGTGGAAACATTGCCAGATCCGGGAGGACAAGGTCACACTCAAATATTAAATTCTTTATTGGCAAACCCGGGGTTTAAACAATTTTATCAAGCCCGATATATCGATTTAATGAATACAACATTGAATTGTTCTTTTACTCTTCCTTTATATGATAGCATGATTGCTGTGATTCAACCTGAAATGCAGGAACAATGCACCAGGTGGGGTGGGACATACAGTACCTGGCAGGCGAATGCGGCTTCATTTAGAACTGACATCAGTACTCGCTGTAA
>JAZKBX010000121.1:4829-11589 GCA_040388455.1 Bacteroidota bacterium | reverse complement strand
AAACAACCATTCCATTCCATTTAAAATTAATGAAAGACGAAAATTTTATTAAAGGTGATTATACTACCAAGTTTTTGGAAACCTTTGATCTGAGTGAATAAGAGAACTATTTTTGAATAAAAAACGGTGCTGAAATGATTTTCAGCACCGTTTTTTGTTTTTACAAACTCAATTCAAAATGATTTTCTCAATGCTTTTTTTGCCGTCTGTGATTAACTCAATGTAATAAGTTCCCTTTGATTGTTTACTCAAATCAATAGTTTTAATGTATTGCCCAGAAAAATTTTTCTGACTATCAGCATAAATTCGTTTACCATTTGAATCACTAACTGTAAGAGTTAAATTTGATTTTTCAGTTGATGAATAATTGACTTGAAAAACACCTGTTGCTGGGTTTGGGTAAACTATCAATGTAGAACTGTTTTTGGTTTTCGCTATTCCTGTTATTACGGAATTAGAGCACAAATTTGTTTGAATGGATTTATTATTTCCTACAAAGGTTGAAGGAGAACCAACCTGAGTAAGTGGTATCGTTACAATTGTTACAGGAGTTCCTTGAGTAGTAGCAGGATCAGTTTGAATTGTTTGTGGATTTGTTTCATTGCAGCCGCTATTGCCAAACGAATCAGTTTTAATCAAATAAATTTCACTCGTTGCCGAATAATTACAACAAACAGTAATGCCTGCAATAATAAATCCTCCATCGGTAGTTTGCCGAACAGAATGTCCGATGTCATTTCCTGTTCTTCCAAAAGTTTTTGACCACTCCAAATTTCCGCTCGCAGTAGTTTTAATTAAGTAAACATCGCTTCCTCCCGATCCAAAAGCTGTGCTACCCGTTATGATAAAACCTCTATCCATAGTTTGCCAAACATCATTAGCAGAACCACCACCTGTTCCCCCAAAAGTTTTAGACCAACTAATATTCCCATTCTCATCTGTTTTAATCAGGAAAACATTGTTTCCAGTTGAACTAAAACTATATGTTTCACCAGCTATAATAAATCCACTGTCATGGGTTTGCTGAACAGAGAAAGCTCTATCAGGTGCTATTCCTCCATATGTTCGAGACCAAACAATATTTCCATTCGCATCAGTTTTAATCAAGTAAACATCACCTCCACCAGCTCCATAACTTGCTGTTCCTCCTGCAATTATAAATCCTCCCTGCACTGTTTGCTGAACAGAAAAAACACCTCCTCCTTCATAAGTTTTAGACCATAACAAGTTTCCATTAGAATCTGTTTTAATCAGATATGCACTATTTGCCGAATTAAAACTATTTGTTACTCCTGTAATTATATATCCTCCATCTATAGTTTGTTGAACAGAGTACCCAAAATCATTGCCACTGCCACCAAATGTTTTTGTCCAAAGCGTATCACCATTGGAAGTAGTTTTAATTAGATAAACATCGTAGTTGTAATTTCCATTGCTAAAGTTGTTGGTACAACCTGCAATAATAAACCCTCCGTCTATTGTTTGTAGAACAGCATAAGCCTCAGCGTTTAAATATCCAGCCTCAATTCTTTGATAAATTTTTGTCCAAATCGTATCCCCATAAGAATTTATTTTCATTAAACAGACATCTTTGAACATACCATTAAAAGTTCCACCAGCAATAATAAATCCTTCATCAGTCGTTTGTTGAATGGACTTACCAAATTCACCGCTTCTTCCATAAGTTTTTTGAAAAGTGTTTTGCGAACGGATTTCCTTAAATACTGGAAGTAAAAGGAAAAGAAGTATTATTTTTTTCATTCTCATGTTATTTAAAATATTGCATTTTCAAAATTAACTCACTACCAAGCGCATACGCGAAATTTTTCGATAAAAGAATATTATTAGTAGCCAGATCGGCAAATAATGTACTTATATGCGAAGAGATGGGAAATATTATAGACAAAATGGGAAAGTTGAGGATTGTTTTCTACAATTAAATAAATTGGATAAATAAGTAAAATTTATACCAAACTACTGATATAGTTGAATTTAAGCTTTCAAAATGGGAAAATAATTTTTTGGCACAATTTTCAACATAGATTGAAAAATCGTTAAACTGGAATTTTGAATCGCCAAAAGAAGGAAAAAACTGGCTTTTTAAGCTTATTAAAAATTAAATTAATTAAAAAAGAAAATTATGAAAAAGAAAATTACTTTTTTCTCCTTTGAACTTCACTCCTTTTATCTTTTTTTTGCAAGCCCAACTTGAAAAAAAATTGTTCCAGTAGGATACCAAGAATATTCACTTTACTTCTGATCGCTAATGTAACGACAATTTTTGCTCAACAAATAAGCGGTAATTTTCCAGGTCAAAATGCTTGGATGCCCGCCACACTTCCAAATTGTACTGCGCCAGGAGGGACTTTTACAAATCATTGGACAGATATACAAGACAGTGGGGTAGAATTTCTTCGAATTGGTGGTATTGCGTATGATCAATGTTTAAGAGTTCCAAATGATTATACTACACTTTTTACCGGTGCTAATAGCTTTCCAAATATGATTACAATGGGATTTACGCCTGTTGTTCAATTGAGTTATTATGATCCCAGTACGAATCTACCATATATAATTCCAAGCACCGCTGCGACAAATGCGAAATTAATTGTAGACGCTTTATATCCTTTGGGAGTAAGGTACTTCACTATAGGAAATGAACCGGATGGTCAGTATAATAATAATAATTTTATAACTGGAAATCCTCAAAATACTCCAGCTGGTATTTTTGATTATATCTCTGTAATTTCAACATTAATTAGGGGAACATATAACGCTGGCAATGGAAATCCAGTTTTTCTGGTAGGACCTGAGGTAAGTTCATATACTCAAGCCACCATAACAGCTCTAACTTCGGGCACATACAATGTTCTTCCTTACATTGATATTTTTAGTTTTCATACTTATCCTTTCGGTGATGAAGGAACAACTGCAACCGGTTTTAAGATTGATCCGACAAGAGCGAACCTAATTAATGTTCTTGGAAATGTTATTCCTGTTTATTTTGCAAATAGCAATCTTGTCACACCTCTTGAAAGTCAGTTGAGCACTTTAAATACTACAATTACTAATTATAATAATGCTAATTCTACAACTATAAAACCAGCTATTACAGAGGCAAACATTTGTTATAAAAATGATGTTAGTGGAACTAATGCTACAATTGGAACAGATGATTTAATTACTGGAAATGGATCAAATGGCTTATTAGGCGGACAATTTTGGGCAGAGATGATGGCAATTAGCATGAATAAAAATATGGATTTTCTTAATTTTTGGAGTGTAAAGGAAGGAGGAACCAGCTCTACGAATATTGGATACCTCAATGGCTCAACAGGAAATAAAAAATCATCGTATTATCTTTTTCAGATGGTCGCAAAAAATTTTAAAGGAAATTATCTTGCAAATTCCTGTACCACCAACACATCCGGCACATATAAAGCTTTTGCATATCAGAATACAACAAGTCCAAATGAAATTGGAGTGGTTGTAATGAATCAAGATATTCAAAGTCCAAGGGGAACGGACGCTACTACTAAATCATTTAGAATCAATTTAAATGGTTCAGTTACTGGAACTTTCGACATGAAATTTGCCTTTAACGCAGGCCTAAGTATCAATTATGATTGTAGAATTACCAATGAAACTACTATGCTTTTGGTTTTTAATTCCTCTGGTACATTAATCAGGAAAGAAGTATATAATTTGGGGGATGCATTAAGAACAATAGATACAGGGCCAGAGGTTTGGGGATTGGGCACAGGAACACCTATTACAACCCAAGCTCAATTTAATAGTTATTATGATGCGGTATATTCAGACCTGGTAATTACACCAGCATCTACCATTTTAGAAGGTAGTTCAGACACTAAAACATTTCGGTTTTCAAATACTGCAACTGTTAATGGAGATTTTGAAGTTCCTTTAGGAGCCGAATTTACCTTATTACCAACAGTAACGTGTCCTTAAATATTAAGATTTAATTTAACCAAAATAAAATTATGAAAACAAATCAAACTAGAATTAATAGAATTAGTATTCTATTTTCTACAACAGCATTATTACTTTTTCCTTTAATTAGCAGTGCACAGTTAAAAGTCCTTTCCGGGGGCAATGTAGGTGTTGGAACAACAACACCTTCCCAATTATTACACGTAGAGAAAAATCAAAATGCTGCAAGTCGAATATATATTTACAATAGCAGTACCGGATCATCAGCATACTCCATTTTTCAAGCTAGTGGTTCTACAGGAAATTTGTATTTAGGAAATACGCGAGCTGCTGTTTTAGGCAACTCCGCTGGTACAGAAGTAGGGTATTTGCAAAGCTCGGTTGTTCCTTTATTTATAGGAACTTCCAGCTCAAATGAATTAAGATTAGTTACTAATTCTATTGAAAGAGTTAGAGTTGACGCATCCGGTAGTGTGGGTATAGGAATGGCACCGTCCGCTGGCTATAAGCTTACGATAAATGGAAGTGGTTTAGCGAGTGGAGGATCTTGGGTTAGTGACCAACAGTTCAAAACAAATATTGACACTTTGCACAATGCTCTTGCTACAATTAAACAATTAAAACCTAAAGCGTATTATTTTGATACAGCCAATGTTTATGGGTTAAATTTCAGCAACAAAAAAAATTATGGGTTTATAGCGCAAGATTTAGAGCAAATTTTGCCGGAATTAGTTTCATCAGCGACAAAAAATGCTGATGTTGATACATTAGGAAATGTTGTTCATCCTGCTGTAACATTCAAAGCAGTAAACTATCTCGAACTTATTGCAATTTTGACGAAAGGTATTCAGGAACTAATCAATGAAAAAGATAGCTTACAATCAAAAGCAAATAATCAGGATTCTACCATTGCCTCATTGCAAAATCAGGTGACAACAAATAATACTTTGTTGAATAATCAACTAGATCAATTACTAACAACAATAAATAATTGCTGCACCATTAATGAAGGTCGTTTACTACAATCACAATCAAATAATCAATCACAATCATCAATAAAACAAACTGATGTAAAGTTGACTGATGCGCAAACAATAGTTTTGGAGCAAAATGTTCCAAATCCTTTTGCAGAACAAACAGCTATCAATTATTCGTTACCAGATAATACTGTTAAAGCACAAATGTTGTTTTACAATGCACAAGGCAAATTAATACAATCAACAGAGCTTTCGCAAAAAGGTAAAGGTACATTGAATGTATTTGCAAGTGATTTATCTAGCGGTATTTATACCTATACTCTTGTAGTAGATGGTAAAATAATTGAATCGAAGAAGATGGTGAAACAGTAAGAAGTATTAAGTATAAAGTATGATGTATTATGAAGACCTCCCGTCCCTCCATTGGGCTTCGTAAGCTTTTGCTTAAAAATAACAAAAAACGGTGCTGAAAGAATTTTCAGCACCGTTTTTTGTTTTTACAGATATAATCTGAATTGTGACCGGGACGAGACTCGAACTCGCACGTCTTGCGACATACGCCCCTCAAGCGTACATGTCTGCCAGTTTCACCACCCGGCCAAGACGACAAAGTTAATTTTATTACCTGCATATTGCAAGTAAAAGAAAAGAAATACAAAAATCTTAAAAATGAACATTTTAAAGCAATTAAAGCTCAATGTACCATTGTTCAAATAGATAAATTCGGTACAAAATATTCCAGAGCTTCCTTTACTTCAGTTACCGGCTTATGACAGGTTTTGTTAGAACAAATGTAAATGGGTGTTTGGTTTGCAATAAACCTATTTTTTAAGAGCGGTAATGAACTTTCGGTCAGGCTACCAGCAAATAGGATGTTGGGCAGATATTCTTTGTTAAAAGCCTTTTTTTTATCACCAACTTGTTTACCAACCAAAGCAATTTCATAAAATGGTTGGGTAAAATGCAATAACAACATTGCCCAATTACTGTAACCTGAACCGTAATTAACAATTTCGGTCATAACATTGTTTACCATTTTACGGCTGATGGTTATGTATTCTTCCTTTTCGAAGTGATGGCCCAATTTGAATAATGATTTTGCAATACTGGAATTAGATGCCGGAATAACATTATCCGACAGTTCCATTTTTCTACTGATGAGCGCTTTGTCTTCATCCGAAGTAAAATAAAACATACCACTTTCTTTATCCTGAAAATGTAGAATGCAATAATCCATTAACTCATGTGCTTTATGCAGATAGAGTTCATTGAAAGTGGCCTCATACATAGTGGTCAAAGCTTCAATAGTAAAACAATAATCTTCCAGGTAACCATTGATCGTTGATTTTCCATTTTTGTAATTGTGATTCAAACCGCAATCGGTTCGCAATTGAGTATTCAAAATAAATGTTACATTCTTTAGTGCTACCTCTAAAAAGTGTGGCTCATCAAATACTGTAAAAGCATCTACATATCCCTTTAGCATCAACGCATTCCATGAGGTTAGCGTTTTATCATCCAATCCGGGCCTAATTCGTTGCTCACGAATTTTCAAAAGTTGTTTTTTTATTTTATCAATAGTTGATCGTAACGCTTCAACTGTGATATTGTGTTTTAAAGCAATGCCTTCATCGGTTTCATTACGCAATAAAATATAGTTATCGTGTTCCCATAAACCACGTTCATTGATATTAAAATAGTCCGTGAACAAGTTGAAATCGTCTTTTAAAATAGTTTGTAATTCCTCTTTTTTCCAGACATAATATTTCCCCTCCACTCCTTCCGAATCGGCATCTAAAGCAGAATAGAACGCACCTTCAGGAGAAGTTAAT
>JAZKBX010000121.1:0-4819 GCA_040388455.1 Bacteroidota bacterium | reverse complement strand
ACGACTTGTTTGTATAGAGGGTTTTGTGTTGCCTGAAAAGCTTCAGTATAAAGCGTTACAAGTTGGGCATTATCGTAAAGCATTTTTTCAAAATGTGGTGCTTTCCAATAATGATCCACAGAGTAACGTGAAAAGCCACCGCCAATCTGATCATAAATTCCACCATAGGCCATTTTTTGAAGTGTAAGATCAATATACTGCAATACCTTTCCCCTACTCTCTTTTGTAAGATCTGAAGAAAACGCATATCGCAACAAAAACTGATAATTATTTGGAAGAGGAAATTTAGGTGCCTTGTCAGGTCCACCTTCTATGGTATCAAAACGTGATCTCCAGTTTTTATAACACTGGTGTAAGGTTTCAGCGGTAAATTCATCCTGCTGTTTATTTATTTTCACTAACTCAGCAAGCTTAACACCTTCGGTAAGCTTTTTGGCATACTCTAACGTTTTATCCCTATCATTCCGATAGTGATCCGCAAGATTAAACAATACATTCTGCCATTGAGGTTTCTGAAAATAGGTACCCCCATAAACCGGCCGGCCATCAGGTAGGGCAAAACAATTGAGTGGCCAACCACCCTGCCCTGTCATCAATTGAACAGCGAGCATGTATATCTGGTCTATATCCGGACGCTCTTCCCTATCTACTTTTATACAAATGAAACGATCATTCATAATTTTAGCCACCGTTTCATCTTCAAAACTTTCATGTTCCATTACATGACACCAATGACAAGCAGAATAACCAATGCTTATTAAAATTAATTTATCCTCTGTCCTTGCTTTTTCGAGCGTATCGTCATTCCAGGCATACCAGTTTACAGGATTATGCGCATGTTGAAGCAAGTATGGACTTGTTTCATGAATAAGAGCATTTGTATATTTTGATCGTGTTGATTCCATTATTTAAAAATTTTGGTAAAGGTAAGAATGAAAAATTTCAGAGTAGTATAAATAATTTGCTACCTACCGCTCTGTCATCCCGAATTTTTCATGAGGGATCTTGCTACTTATGAATGATACTGCTCACGAATACAGGATCCCTCTTGGCGAAAAAGCCAATCGTGATGACATTCTCTAAAAAATGCAGTTTATATTAACAATTTTAAAATTGTCAAAAATTAAATTACTGATAGAATTAATTTGAAATAAAATTTAAACAAGCGCTAAATTTGTGAAATCTGTGGCTAAAAAAAATTCGCAAATTAAACCTCCCTATTTTCGTATATTTGAATATCTTAATTAGACAATCCTGCATTTTGCAAAAAAAGATAAAAAAATTTATACGAGATAAAGGTGTTTATGCCGCCATGCTCATGATCGTTGCTGGTTGTATAAGTATTCCGCTACTTTTTTGGTTTGCCTCTGTAATTGTGATCGGCATTGGTTCCATATTTTTTATATTTTTTGGCTGTGGGCTTCTTGGCCTGTTTCAATGGGAATATGTAAAAGATCATATCGAAATGGCCTATAATCATTTTGCTATGTATGCCTTTATTGGATTTGGAATGTGTTTATTAAATTTTATTTTATTATTGAACTACGCTATTGGCATAAGTGAGCATTCCGATACATATACTATTTCAAGGAAAGGATATTACAATGAATTAATAATAGGAGGCGATGTACCAAACAGAGCTTTAGAAAGAAATCTGAACACATATATAGCTGAGCATATGGATGATGCTCCATTTGACGTAAATAAAGTTATAATTACGTTTGAAACCGGCCTGTTTGGTTTCGACATGATACGCAATTGTGAATTTAATTAATTATTACCAAGGTAATTATAATCCTGAATAACAGCACTTAAAAATTGTGAATGAGGCAGATCGCTGGTAACACCCATTGTGCCTTTTGTTTTCAAAACAAGTTTATCGATGGCTTCGAAATTATTTGACCGAACACATACCTGCATTACTTCTTTAATAATAGCTACATCATTATCAGTAAGCCTGGATACTTCCGGAAAAACTAATGAATAATCAGGTTTTAATTTATTGAAAATGGTATCGCTTAACTGCACTTTTTGCTTCATTTTTATTACTGTTGTTCCTGCTGCCATATCACCAATTCGTTGACCTTTACCATTAATTAATATTGCTATTAGCGCAAGTGCGCCACCAAATAGTCGCATGTCAATAATTCGCAACAACCAGCGCAATAAATAAGCTCCGAAATTAGCTTGTGTTCCATCCAGCATAACCACCTTTATTTTCATGATCATCTTGCCAAATGATTTCCCTTGAAAAAAGACCTCACAAATCAGATCATAAAACAAAATGGGTAAAACAAGAATTGACACAATGGCCATACTGTCAAAAATCTCCCATTTTGTAAGTGCTGCTATTAATAAGATCAATAAAAAATAGGCTAAAAAAAACAAGTAGTCCAACAATGTTGCTAAGATCCGATCACCAATACTGGCGAGCTGATATTCAATATCAACATTTTGAGTAGTATGTATGCTAATGTTATCCATAACAACCAGGTGGAAGACCGTTCATTTAAATTAAAAACTATATAAAAATAACTATTCTAAAGTATTTAAGCCAAACAATTTTTTAATGATTATTTTTTATAAATTTACAGAAGAGCATTTAGGCATTGTAAGGAATTCTGTTTGACAAATTATTAAATAAAACCGAACAATAAATTAAATTGTGAAAGAAATAACTTTTCTAAATCAAAATGCTGCTAAGTGGGAGCAATTTGAATCACTTATTACGAGTAAAGGCGGCTCCAATCCCGATTTAATGGCTGATCTATTTGTTCAGCTCACTGATGATCTGTCATATTCAAAAACCAATTACCCCAAATCAAAAACTACACAGTATCTAAATTCTATTGCTGCACGTGTTCACCAGGAAATTTATAAGAACAAAAAAGAAAAAAGCAGGCGAATCATCACCTTTTGGAAATATGAGTTGCCCTTTATTTTTAAAAACTCACACAAACAATTATTGTATGCCTTCTTAATATTTTCAATAGCCATGCTTATTGGAATTGTTTCTGCTGCCTATGACGACACATTTGTGCACCTGATCCTTGGCGACAGTTATGTGAATATGACCCTTGAAAACATTGACAAAGGCGACCCAATGGCTGTTTACAAAAGCATGAATCAAATAGATATGTTCTTTGGCATTACCATCAACAACATACGTGTGGCATTTATATGTTTTGTATTAGGAATATTATTTTCTTTTGGAACCGGTGTTATGCTTTTGTATAATGGAATAATGCTTGGTGCGTTTCAATATTTTTTTTATGCGAAAGGTTTATTGTTACAATCGGTTTTAGTTATCTGGATTCATGGAACATTAGAAATATCTGCTATCATCATAGCCGGGTGTGCTGGTTTAGTAATGGGAAACAGCATTTTGTTCCCGGGAACTTATTCGCGTGGGACTTCCTTTATTAATGGAGCGAAGCAAGGGCTGAAAATTGTTATTGGCTTAGTTCCGGTATTTATTGTAGCCGGATTTTTAGAAAGTTTTGTTACGCGTTATTCGCAAATGCCGATGTGGTTAAGTTTATCAATTATAAGCAGCTCTCTTTTATTTATTATCGGGTATTTTATTATCTATCCGATTTACTTGAACAAATTATCAAATAATGAGATCAAACTAATAAGAAACCCTTAAAATTTCAGATTCGATTGATTTTATCGAATACAAAAAAAATAACTAAACAAAAAAAAATAAAAAATGAATAACCAAGAAAAAATTAATTTCCGTCAAGCCCGCGACTTTGGAGAAACATTTAATGTTTCTGTAAAATTTTTGCGCCAAAACTTAAAACTATTTTTTCAATCATTGATATTTATTGCCGGCCCCTTTGTGCTTATCAGTGCTATTGCCGGAGCTTTTTATCAATCGAGTGCTTTGAGCATGTTTTCGATAGCCCGAATGGGGCAGTCTAACCTATTTTCACAATTCGGCTGGACCTATTTAATATTTATCCTGGCTACAATTGTTGCAAACATGCTCCTTCTGGCAACCGTTTTTTCATTCATGATCAATTATATGGAAAAAGGTCCGGGTGGCTTTACAGTAAATGATGTAGGACGTACTGTAATAAAAAATATCGGAAATATATTTTCGGTATTTTTTCTATTACTACTATTGGCAATAGTTGCGGTAGCTCTTGTATTTGGAATTGTTTTTGGAATTGCAAGTGCAGCACCTGTTTTAGGAGTATTATTTGGAATAGCCTTATTTTTTGGTTTACTCATTTTACTGCCACCGTTAATGTGGCAGTTGTCGGTAGTTTATTTGGTGAAAATGAAAGAAGACGGAAGTGTATTAAATGCCCTTGGCCGAACACGCCAAGTAATGCGTGGTAATTTCTGGTGGACATGGATCATTATGGTTTGTGCAGTAATGGCGGTTGGACTCATTTCCTTTATATTTGCGCTCCCACAAGCCGTATATCAAATAGTGCTTATGTTCAGTCATTTAAAAGATGCATCGGGAGATGTCTCTATCCCTTTTCTGATCGTTGCTTCCGTTTGTACTTTTTGCAGCACATTACTATACAGTGGTTTATATGTGATCAGCGCTTTCCATTATTTTAGTCTGGCCGAACAAAAAGATAACATTGGTTTAATGGAACGAATTGACGAAATAGGTAAAACACCGAATAATAATGTGGAGCAGCACTATTAACCTCTCCCGGTTTGCTGGATGCCGCAAAATGAGAGCCTTTTACGTTACCACTGTTTTATTACTATATGGTTTACTATATGGCACAAATGGCTATTGCGTAAATGATTCTATAAAAATAAAGAATACACTTATTTTCGATTCTTCTAA
>JAZKBX010000120.1:64765-76156 GCA_040388455.1 Bacteroidota bacterium | reverse complement strand
TTGACACAATCATTTGCGCCAGGCCAACAGCATCTTTAGCTTGGCTTTATCAGGCCCTTGGCCGTGGTACCCGTATTCATCCCGATAAGGAGGACTGCTTAATTGTTGACTTCTCTGGGAACGTTAAAAAGTTTGGCCGAATCGAAAAACTGGTATTCGTAAAAGAGAATATTTGGAAATTATATGGCGAAGGTGGAAACCTGCTCACCGGTATCCCTTTACACACAATCGGACAGCATACTGCAGAAACCGAGGCCGCTCCTAAGAAAATTACCATGCCATTCGGTAAGCATGTAGGAATAGAGATCAAGAATATCGACAAAGGGTACCGGGAGTGGATGCTTAAAAATTTCACTTGGAACAGTAAAACTATGAATATCAAAAAGGAGATCGAGCGCCTAAATGCCATTGTGTAATTTTTTTCTCAATTTATTTGCAAATACAAAATATATTCCTACATTTGCTCCCGTTAAACAAAATAACGGCCAAATGACATTTATAACACAAAACCCCTTATCTTATGGAATGCCGCTTGGCCGTGGCTACTGTTTGATAGGGGGTTTTACTTTTTAAAACACTATGAATTTCTTAGAAAAAGATTTAGAAAAAATTATTTTTGAAACACCAAATGAACACCTAAGAAGTGGAGAGTTTTGGGTGAATGGAATAAAAAAGCGTCAATTAAGAATTGGTAATTATGGAGTAGCAGACTTGGTTACATGCCACAGAAATTATGACCTCGAGTTTATGGAAGGGTTAGAAAAACCAATAAAGCACCCATACGCTGAAATTACAGTATATGAATTAAAGCAAAAAGAAGTAAACATTAAAACTCTAATTCAAGGTGCCAGATATTGTGCTGGAATAAGAAACTACTTAGATAAAAGAAAATTATCATTTATTTATAAAATAAATTTAGTGTTAATTGGAAATTCATTTAATGTTGATAGTGACATTTTATACTTAGAGCAATTATTTGAAAACTTATCAATAGTAACTTATAAAATAATTGATGATGTAGTATCATTTGAGTATCATTCTGGATTTGAAAGAGGGTTATTAAGTGAAGGATTTAATATAAAAAACCATAAATAACTATATGGCAAAAGACACTTTTTATTTCTCTCATGATTATAATGCGAGAAACGATAGCAAGATAAAAAAACTACTATCAAAGCATGGTTATCCAGGCTACGGAATGTTTTGGGCAATTATTGAAGACCTGTATAACAATGCGAACGCATTGCCAACGGATTACGATAGCATTGCGTTCGACCTAAGAACGACTTCTGAAGTAATAAAAAGCCTAATAAATGACTTCGATTTATTTGTAATTGACGCAGATCACTTCGGAAGTTTGTCTGTTGAACGCAGATTGAACGAAAGAAACGACAAAAGTGTAAAAGCAAGAGAATCAGCACTTAACAGATGGAATAAGATAAAAGCTGATGCGAACGCATTACGAACGCAAAGCGAGTGCAATGCTATAAAGGATAGTATAGGAAAAGAAAGTAAAGTAAAAGATAGTAGTAATTTTGCTGAAACAAGTTCAGCCGATACCAAATCCGTAGATGCTAATTTTCAAAAAAAAGAAGAAGCCTTTACAGATAATCCAGTAAAGGCAAAACCTAAAAAAGAAAAAAGGGTTGAAACCGAAACCAAACAGCCTTCCGTTTACACCGAGTGCATGGACATCTACTGCCGATTCATTAAATTCAACAACGGAGTACCTGTGATAAACAAATTAACTGGAAAATCCTTGAAAGAGATAATTGCTCATCTGAAAACTGCATCAATCGACAAAGGTGAAGGACAGGACAAGGAAATTGTTGAAACGTTCTACGGAATCCTGAAAGGTTACAAACGATGGCAACCTTTCCACCAAGGACAAACAAAACTAAATCAAATAAATTCAAATTTACAAGATATAATCTTGGCCGTAAACAACAAAAACCCTAATCAAAATGGAAAACCTACCAGCCTCTACCAACAGTCAAGCGTTAACCCTTTTCACTAACGCTGAACTCTTTGATGCCCTTAAAATGGCAAACAACATTGTTCAATTCCCATATCCAAGCGAGCAGATTGCTGACTGGTGTAGAATAATCAAAGAAAAAAGGCCAGATGTGACCATGGATCAGCTAAAAACCGTTCTCGACAAATTCATTGATGGCCGCTCCAAATGGAACCACAAAGAATCCTTGCCAAACATCTTCCGGGGCATAGAACTTTTGAAAATAAATAAAGGCGAGTTCTTTGACGAAGAAAAACAAATGAAATATCGGAATTATTGCACCTCGCCAAACACTTTTGTTCGCATTTATGAAAATGAAAGAGAGTTCTAATGCAAATACTTTATCATGGATAGGCGAAATCGGATATTTGCGACACTTTCACCCACTCTATGGTATATTGATATAGGTGATATAAAATTAACTCATTAAATCAAATAAAATGACAAAAGACCAAATTATCCAAACACTCTACAAAACTGCTACATTCGAAAGAGTACCCGAAGGAGTCAAAATGACAAGAGAATTTGAAAAAGAAGCCGAAGCTATCCTGAAACTATTCGAACAAGAACAATCCAATTCGGCATTTACAGGAAACACACACAAAGCGGCCGAACAACGTGACAAAATCATCCTCGCTGCAAGCTGGAAAACAAATCTTAAAACCACTGAAATTGACTCCAGGCTCAAAGCTTTCCTACAATACATGGAACACAGAAAAAGAATTGCCGAAGCAATTCTCAACTCCCCACTCCAATACGAAGAGATACTGTTAATCCAATTCAACGAATGTAACGAAACAATCAAAAAAATAATCGGACTTTAACCCTTAAAGACAAAGAACAATGAAAACAGAAACAGAAGATTTAGCTCATGAAAACTATCCTTATGGATCAACAGCAGAAATTGGATCAAGAGATAAGGCGCTTTACGAAGAAAAGAAGAAGTCTTTTATTGCTGGTTATCTTGCCTCACAGGATAAATGGATAAGTGTGGAATTGGCTAAAGAAAAATTAAATGAACACCAAATAATCTTATGCTGGTTTCCTGAAAATAATATGGCATCTATCTGTGTTTATAAAAATGGAGGATTTAAAGAATGCACTGGCCGTATGTTTGGTGAATGTACTCACTTTCAGTTATTACCTCCTCCACCTAAAACCAAATAACATAAAACAAACATGGAAATAACAAACCAAACAATAGCCGTTACAGTTCACGAATGTAAGCAGGTGGGTATGGATGAGTGGCGAGATCTTAAAACAACCAAAACGTTTTCCGAATCAAACACTTTATCTGACATACTAACCTGGGCAAGGACAATAGATAAACAAGCTACAATTCAAACAATTAAGTTTTCAGATTTTGTAAAATAACATGGAAATATCGAACGAAATAAAATATATTGTTTATGCTCAGTACTGGGGTCAAAACATAAAACCAAAAAATCCAGAAAATCTTATCATAAAACAATATATTGACGATAATGGGCTATATAAGTGCAATTCTAATTTAATCAGATGGGCTGTTGATAATAGAGATAAACTCCTATTACGCCCATTATCTGCTATTACGGATGAACATTGTGTCGAATTACTTAAAATTGATTTAATTGGAGCAGACACCTCTTTCTTTACTACTGAAAACTGGATTGAATTAGTTCCACAATTTAAAGGTGATTTAATAGAATCCGTAAAGTACGATGGCAAAAGAAAACTATCAATTTTTCAGAAGCTGATTGAACTTGGTTACGATCTACCATCTATTCACTTATCCGGTAAAACCCTACACGAAGCAGGGTTAGCAATTTATAAAGATTAAAACTATGAAACAAATTAAATTTTTAAACGGCTGCGCTGGAATAGGGGGAAATAGAAAGAACCTTGAAAATGTAAAGGTTACAGCCGTAGAAAGCGACTCTAAAATAGCAGCCTTGTATCAAAAGCTTTATCCAGAAGATGGGTTATTATAGGGGATGTATACGAATATATTAAAGCAAATTATCATTTATTCGACTTCATTTGGATTTCTCCACCATGCCAGAAACACTCTAAAATGATGAAGTTTACAAGGCATAAGGTGGCTGATTTCCCTGACTTTAAGCTTTACGAAGTAATTGTTTTTTTGAAGCATTTTTTCAAAGGTAAATGGGTAGTTGAAAATGTAGTACCGTATTACGAACCACTAATTAAACCATCCGCTCAAATTGGCCGGCATTTGTTCTGGACAAACTTTGAAGTTCGGGCCCAGGAAGTAAAACAACCAAAAGGCTTTATAAACAAAGCAACATTGCAAGGTAAAAAGGAAATGATGGATTGGTTAGGTATTCAGTTTGACGAGGTCATTTATTATAAAAATAACCATTGTCCAGTTCAGATTTTAAGAAATTGCGTGCATCCTGATTTAGGTTTGCAGGTTTTTGAAAGTGCATATTATGAACCAATAATTAAAGAACCAACATTATTTTAACCCCTCTCCCTATTTAAGTGGGAAGAAACAAAGAAAAAAATATGAAAGAAGCATTTGAATTAATGGGAAACCACCCATTAATTACTATATTTTTAGGAGTGTTATCGCTGTTAATTATAAGTGAAATATGTTCAATATTTAGAAAAAAAAAAATAAACCTAAACTGATAACCATGAAAACATACTACACACCGGAACCTTCCGAATTCCACATCGGATTCGAATACGAAATAAATACCCTATACCCCGAAAAACACATCGATGGATACGGATTTATCAAAACAGTTATCACAACCGAAAACTACAGGCAAAACATGGACTGCATACACCTCCTCGATAGGGTCCGTGTTAAATACCTCGACCATGATGATATACTATCCCTCGGATGGAAAAAAACTAGCGAAATACAAAATTCATCATGGTACACACTTAACGAATTCTGCCTGATATTCTCCACAACACAAAATAAAATATATATTTCAGATAAACATGATGAAACCAAATTCTCAGGTACCATCAAAAATAAATCCGAACTAAAAAGATTAATGAACCAACTTCAAATAAATATGTGACACAAAAAACACATATCCCAACCTCAAAAGCCATTTATGTGACACAAACTTCACATAAATGGCTTTCTTTTTACCACAATAAATGCCAAATTTTTAAAAAAATTATTGGAGAGAACTTATAAATTCTTTAACCCTATCTTTGAATTTACTAGGACAATAAATAATATTCATACCCAAATTTAAAGAAGTGTTGTATAGGTTGTAACCATCATCCATAAATTTACATATAGCCTTCTGCTCTTCTTCTATTAACATAGATCCATCATCAAATGGTAATTTTAGGTATTTAATAAATTCAAATGATTCAATCCCATACTTATTAAAATCTTTCCTCATATTTACATAAGTTGACATTGGAACACTACGATCTCCACAAATAAGCATTTTATGGTTCCTCATCCTAACCTCCATATTTACAGACTGACCAACATAAACAGACCTTGATGAATTGCAAATAATCACATATATTCCAGCATCAGCACCTTTAGGAGGATTTTCAATTTCTGACTTAACCCTTTTCTTGTATTTCTTTCTTGTTTCAGCAGAAGCTGTTGCAGGAGGTTCCCCATCAGAAGTGTAAAACTTATACATTGAACCCTTGTTAGGATTAGCTTTAATCCATTCTTGACTCCTTGAAACCCATACATAATTTTCCATACTGTTAATATTTTAACAAATATAATAAATTATGTTAACCAATTAACATAACCCAGTCACGAATACAAGTAAACTTATCAACAAAAGTTATGCATGCAGGTCCCTGGCCGCGATAACCGCATACAAACAGGGGTGGGTCAACCCGAACCGAAACGCATTTTTTCGATGGGGGTAGGTAACCTTTCAAAACTTTTTTCAATTTCAAATTACACATAACTATCTAATACACAGGTAATAAACAACTGTTTTAAACCAGACAGCACAGCCCGATACTGTTTTTTGCCTTTACATCCTGATTGAATTGGTTGTGTAAAGGGAAATACTCCGAAGAAATACGCTAAAAAGAAATAGTAATTGTATTACATAATTGTTATATTTGCCCCTCATAATACGAAGTTACCGCAGCACGATAACGGCTAAAACGCTGAAAAACAGCATTCACAAAACTACTTTGAGTGGCAAAGCTCTATAAATCTACAAAGCACAGTCCTTTATTGTGGCAAGCACAGAAGGCAGGAATACAAAAAAATGAACTTTGTAAACGTTTGGGTATATCTTACCATACACTTAGTAAATGGATAGAGAACCCCGATATAATGCAATTGAAGCATATAACCATATTAGCGGGACTTTTTGGCCTTCAGGTAGAAGAACTTGTATATATGCTATTGAGGAATAAACCACAAATGAAAACTAATTCACATAATGGTGTCTTCTATATAGAGAATATAAGAGATAAATATAAGTAAAGGCTTATTTTATTTATGGGACGTATTTCCCGCTATTCCCCCTATATTTTTACTCCGTTGGCACTACGTAAAAATGATATTCCTCCTATCGGGCGTATATAGCACAGCAACAAATTACCACAAACCACGCTTTTTTACTCCA
The DNA here is from genome assembly GCA_040388455.1 of Bacteroidota bacterium. Taxonomy (GTDB): domain Bacteria; phylum Bacteroidota; class Bacteroidia; order 2-12-FULL-35-15; family 2-12-FULL-35-15; genus 2-12-FULL-35-15. The sequence continues at coordinate 69,556 of JAZKBX010000120.1, read as the reverse complement.
TTCTTTCGCATTAGTTTGCACTATAAAACAAGTATTTTAATCAAATTAAGTTAAAATAGTGAAATTATTTTTCCTCTAAAAACCTTGCAAACATTGATAAAATAAAAATAATTAAATTTTAATGTATTTTTATTTGCATTTAATGAAACTAATATATTATCTTTGTCGTAGAAATTCACAGAAACAAACTTAAAAAACACCACAAAATGGATTCACAGATACAAAGAACTTACAGGGGTATTACATACTTCGCAGATTCAGAGGAAAGTATTAATAAAATGATTGCAGAAAGAGAGTATAAGAAGTCTATTTTTAGTGAAGGATCTGTTTATACTTATAGCTATCATGCAAGGCAATTGAATGACGGAACAGTTGAATTAATCCAGTTTTTTAATAATGGAGAATCAAAGAAAATAACAAAATTTGCTAATAAAAACGAATATTATAACCAAAAAAACTAACCACTAAAAACACCACAACATGAAAACAGAAAACACAACCACCGCAAAACTAACTATTGAAGAAGTTTTAAAAAACGGCAATAGTATAGTAAATCAAAATATCAAAAGTCAATTTGTACAAAAACACGTTTACTTAAATGTAAATAGTATGGTTGAGTATATTTTAAGAGCAGGATTCGAAGACAGAAACGCACCGTTTACTATTGATGATATTGAAAATTATTATTCATATCCCGAATACAGAGCAGAATTTGCAGACTTTGAAGGTGGAACACGTCAAGAGCTTGACAATGAAATCGAAGACTTAAAAGCGTTAAAATTTAACCACGAAGAAGATAACGACACAGAAACAGCGGAAAGTATTCAAGAAGAAATTGAAAAATTAGAAAACCTTGAAAGTGAAGCGCAGGAAGTTTTTGAATGGTACGCAGTTAGTAGTTTTTTAGCTGAAAAGTTAAGCCAAAAAGGGGAATGTATAATTGATAGCGATAATATATGGGGAAGAACCACAACAGGACAAGCCGTTTTACTTGATTATGTGATAACTAAAATTTGCGCTGAAATGGAAATTTTAGAGGGACAGTCTAATAGTTGGGAAGAAAAAAGATAGTTAACTGATGAAGGCAAAACAGCCCGAAACGGGGAAGTAAAACACCCCGTATTAACTTAAAAACACCGCAACACATGAATAGTAAATTGTATTATATAGCTTATAAATTTTTAAAATTAAGAGCTACAAAAAACGGGATGCAAGCATTTAGCGCCCTTCCTGCAAATGATAACGACAGATCAAAAGTTATCCAGTTTTTAAAGTATAACCATCAAGTAAAATTTATTTAATAAACTAACCATTAAAACGCCACACGATGAAAACTAAAACAGTATTCCCAACAAATGAAATTGCCCACCTTTGGGCAAACAAAACTCAAAGCGAAGCAAGAAACAGCGCTTATAACTTGTTTTTTGACAATGAAAGTATATATAGTTACGGTAGACACTTTCTAATAGCTAAGCACGTAACAAATAGTGCAGGTAAAACAGCGGTATTATTTACTAAAAATAGCTATAGTAATACAACGGCTAAGCATATTGGATTGGTTCGAAGTGCATCAAGTCATTTAGACAAAATATATGTTCCTGATCCGGCAAATGATAAATATAAAAACTTTGCAAGCTGGATTTCTGAAATAGAATCAATTGCAAGTAATTTAGTAAAGGCAAAAAAACCGGAAATATATCTCAATCAAATTTCTGTAATAAATTCAGAAGTAAAGGCATATACAAAGTTTTTCGATATGGATATGCCCGAAAATTTATTAACTGCTTTAAATATTGCCAATAAAGAGCAATACACAGAATATAAAAATTCAGCCCTTGAAAGAGCTGAAAAAGAGAAGAAAGAACAAGAAAATGAAGCATTAAAAAAATACAAATTAGAGTTAAAAAAGTTTAGAGCATTTGCAATTGGTGCCATTTATAACGCATTTATTGGAATAGATTATTTGAGATATAACGAGAAATCAAAACGAATAGAAACTACTCAAGGCGTTCAAATTCCCGTTGGAATAGCACACAAATTTTACAAACATATAAAGTCAGTCAATAAAAAAGGCGGTTGCACTGATTGTAAAGGCAAATTAATGAATTATGATGTTAAGCAAATTAATAGCAAGTTTATTGAAATAGGTTGCCATAAAATAGAAATTAAAGAAATAGAAAAAATTGCTACCTTATTAAAATGGTAATGGTTTAATAAACCATTCAGGGAACAGGATTTAAAATGTGGTGTTTTTGCCTGTTCCCTTCCTTACAACAAAACGCCACGACTGGACAAAATTTATACACATTAATCCACCATTAAAACGCCACAATTATGGAAATCACAATGTACCGATGGAACAATGAATTAATTGCTCCAAATTCAGGAAAAAAAGCAACCCTAACACTTTTCGTAACAACTGCTATGATTCAAACTGTTATTGAAAAATCTAATTGCAAAGGTTGGAAAATAGAATTAAAAGGAATGCAAGTGCTTTCAAATTTAACAAGAAATTGCGCCACAATGAGCATCACAACCGATGTTTATTTTTTAAACAATATTTTAAAAAGGCTTGAAATTCCACATGTTGAACAAACGAATGTTGACTATTACCGTTACGCGATGGAAGTTTTAAAAAAAAATCGATTTGAAAAAATGAACTATATTTTATTTAATTCAAAAACAAAAATTTCTAAAATGGTTTCAAATACACCCTTTCCAGTTATTGGAAAGCAATCCAAAGGAACAGGAGCGTTATCTCATTTATTAGCTAGACGAATTAATTAATACACCACCTAATCAATTTTTAACCTTAATAAACACCACGTGGAAACACTTGAAAAAACAAATCGCAGTTTCACAGACGTTGAAACGGGACACAAATTCGATCTTTATAAAGATGAAACAGATAGTTACCATCTAATATTCCCGAAATCAAAAAACCAATACGATCCAGCCGAAGGAACGCAGGTAAACGGATTTTATATTTGCGCCCACACAGGGGTAACAATTAAAATAAACAACACTAAAATTGTTAAACTTGAAATGGGGCAGTTCTATAATATGAAGGCGGGCGAAAAAATTACACACAAAAAATTTATCGGCTTCACTAAATTTACCAAAGAAAAGTAACACGACTGGACAAAAAATAATTTAATCAATTCATATATAAAACACAAAATCATGGAAAATACAAAAATTATAATTGAAGTTATAGGAGGCTTAGTTAGCCGGGTAATATCTAACAATGAAAATTTAGAATATATTATTGTTGACAAAGATAATACACAAGGGGATGAATCATGCGTAGGATCAATTTTAAGCCCCGATTTAGTTACGGACAACCTATACGAAGCGTATTCATTCGGTAACACATTAGACACTGAAATTCGCCTAGAATTGGAGCAAATAAAAAAATTTACCAACGAACAAACGAAAGACGAGAAGCCAACGGAGCAAAACGTATATGATTTAGCTTATAGCATTGTTAATGCTGGAGTAACAAAAGAAATTACCAGTAAGAAGTGGGATTTAGCTAATAATTTCTTAAATGAATACGATAAATTATCTCAAATGTCAGGCGATGACACTAACCCATTCAATCCGGACGTAGCGAACGCAGAAGAGCTAGAAACGGCATTTATTAATAACTTACATTCCTTAGACGAGAATCCAGAGAAAGAAAAATATTGCACAATCAGAAAGGACTTACAAGAAAAAAAATCAAAAATAGAATTTACAGATGGCAACAGAAGAGGCTTTGTGTCAGGCCCTGGTAAATTTAAGTACAAGTGGGTTGAAAAAATTGATGGGGATAATTTTTATATCCATATTGGAAATAGGTGGGTAGAGGCTGAAAGCATAGATTTTGATTTTGAATAATTAACAAAGAATTAAAATAAAAACAAAATGAACTCAACAGAAGAATTAAAGAAATATAAAATTATTACACGATCATTTGAAGCTGAATTGATTACTAATGATGATGGTGTAAGGGCTATAATTAAATTATTACAATCACTAAGCAAGGAAGATAAAGTTGAAGTGTATATGATGAATGGTAAAGAGTTTCATCTGGTAGAATCAGTTCATCTGCCTAAAATATTAGCAACATAACCATTACACGACTGAGCGAAATTATAAACCATTAATCCCCATATAAATATTATGCTTATACCAAATGAAACCGTAACAGTTGCAGGTGAAATCCTGCCAAACAGAAATTTTTTAAACATAATTGCAAGGCGTGTCTATTCGCACACTCCTGCTGAAGAGTTGGAACAGCTAACAATTATGATTGGTACCGCTCAAAATTACGATATAACAAAACCGGTTGACAGAATATGTATTAACATGAGAATAATTGATTCAGTATGCCACAATTAACTATAAAAACCAAAAACAACATGAAAAAATTAACCTACAAACAAATTAGAAAAATTATTATTGAAAAATGTATTGCCGAAAAAGCTTGTGGAAGTGAAAACACCCCGCACGACAAAGAGTTCGGAAAGCTAATAAATGCAGAAACCGAATCAGAATTTTGGCAAGTAATTGTTGCAAATGGCCAATGGTCTTATGAACACGGTATTTTGAATATTGAATTATTTGAAAGATACGGGCAAGAAAAAATGGCGCAGTTTGGGTTGTTTTGGACTTCTGTTAACGAAACTAAAATTACTTCCTTTGCGTGGGGAAACAGCCAAGTAACAGCGAGGGGAAACAGCCAGGTAACAGCGTGGGAAAACAGCCAGGTAACAGCGAGGGAAAACAGCCAGGTAACAGCGAGGG
>JAZKBX010000120.1:2893-64665 GCA_040388455.1 Bacteroidota bacterium | reverse complement strand
GCGTGGGAAAACAGCCAGGTAACAGCGAGGGAAAACAGCCAGGTAACAGCGAGGGAAAACAGCCAGGTAACAGCGAGGGGAAACAGCCAAGTAACAGCGTGGGAAAACAGCCAGGTAACAGCGAGGGAAAACAGCCAAGTAACAGCGAGGGAAAACAGCCAGGTAAGAATAAATGATGAGTACTGTAAAGGTAAAAAAGAAAATATTACTCAAAACGATTCCTCTATTGTATCTGATTTCTCAACTAAAAAGATATACATTAAAAAAGGTGAATTTGAAATAGTATATTTTGAATAATATGGAGCAGAAACCGCTAATAATTGTAGCCGTAAAGGGTAAAATGCACCAACAGGTATTTGGGCCTGCCTTACCAAAAGTTATTGCCGGAAAACGAAAGCAATTAAAGGATTCAGGTAACTGGTCTGGATGGTTACTGCAAATTAGGAATCCAGAAGCGTATAAAAAAGTACCAATACTAACTAAAAAACTTAAAACTTTGTCTTATGAAGAAAAACGCGCAGCCTAAATTACATGTTTCATTCACAAAAAAAATTGCAAAAGAAATTGCAGAAATATCATTTGGTTATGTGTTAGATTGTGTTTTAGGATACTCTGATACTGGATATGATATGGATACCAGCGCAGATAATTTTGAGCAAAATTTTGAAGAAGATATGCAAGAAAAAGGAATTGTTGTAACAGATAGGAAAATTAAACTTACCAAAGAATGTTACACAAAAATGGTAGAAGATTTTAAAATTTTTGTAAGAAAAAAATATTATGATAAAACATCAATTAAAAACTGAAAACCTATGAAGAAAAACGCGCAGCCTAAAATAGTAGAAATTCCAGCCGAAGAACTGGATATGTTTACTAAATGTGGAGTTAAACAAATAATCAAAGGATCTACAACCATTAAGTTAATTAAATCCAAAAAACAAAATTCAGTTCCAGCCAAAAAAGTAAAAACAGTTAAAAAAAAGACAAATGCAAAAAAGACAACTTAAAATAATCAGATTTACAAGAAATGATTTGATTGAATCTAAAAAAAATACACCACTTAAAGATATTTCACTCGTTCATTTTAAGGGAAGTTTTAGAGAAATTTGTGAAGCAGATATGATCTTTTTTAAAGACAACATCTTTAAGGTTCTATTGAAAACACGGTTCCCGAAAACAAGGAAACTGCCTCGTAAACTTAAAAAGTGTATTAAAAAATCAATGGCTATATTAAGGGTATCAGAGCGAATCCTTACCTTAAACAAACCGTTAATAAACTAACAAAATGGAAACATATAGCGAACAGGCTGTTATAGCAATACTTAACATTTTTGCAAAATATGCAAATGATGAAATAGGGAGAATGATACTTCCTGAAGATACTAACAATTGGTTTAATGAAAATATAAAACCACGACTGAGCGAAATTCATCATCACTAAATAATTAATTAATATATTTAAAAAATCATGGCAAAAAAAGGCACAAAGAATCCGAATGCAGGCCGCAAGAAGCTGGAAGATCCAAAGGATAGAGTAACACTATTTGTTCCGCACTCTAAAATAACTGGTAATAGTGATCAGCCGATGGATAAAAAGTCTGAAGAATATAAAGAAAAACTCTCACAATTAGTAAAAGAACTTTATGAAACAATTGAATTTATCAGACCATAAAATGGACTACGAACGAAATCGTATCAGGATCAATCAATTAACTGCACTCGGAGCAAAAACTGATTACCAGGGATTTGTTATAGGTGGCTATTTAATTACAAAAGGTAATATCGCTTATCTTGATGAAGCCGGCTGGGATGCACTTATTAAAAACTTGCCTATACAGAAAACAGATCAAGAAGCATTTGATTTTTATATTAGCCAGCTAAATGCTATTCAGCCTCCTGTGTTAAACGATACACGACTGAGCGAAATGGCTGCAATTATTGATAACGTTATAAAGGAGTATACATCCTACGTTAGCGAAGAGCTGGAGGAGACAGAAAGTCAAATAAAACATAATTAATTTAAAAAAATGGAAAGAACATTTGTAAGTTACAGAAAACAGATTTACGCCTCAATAAATGGCACCAAAGGAAATCTGGTAAAATTAAGCGCATCAAGATTACTTTCTAAAGCAGAAAAGGAAAAGCTACTGAAGGTGATTGATTGTATGGAAGAGCTTAGAATTGAATTTCTTAGTAATAGAGGCCCCAAAAAAGGACAGGTATGATGTACGCTATCAAATTGCTAGAGAAAAGTATTTACGAACACCAGTCACAAATAAAGAAACTGGAAAATATTGAGTACGAGTTATCTTTTGACGAGTTCTTTTCTCAGGAAGAAATAAAAGAACGAACAGAATATATTTCTCAATTACAAAATGCAGTAACACACCTTTTAAAACAGAAACCATGAATCTACGCCAAGAGTTCTCTGAACTAAAACAATACCTGAGTGGCTTAACTCCGGAAGGAATAGTAACTGTAACAATTGCCGATAAAAATACCGGTGAATTAATGGATTTAGCCATTGAACACGACAAGGATATTGTTAAGCCGTTTACAGAATCAATGGAGCAAAACTTTTACTATTTCGTTTACGAAGTTAAGAAAAATGTTTTCCTGAAAGTTAAAAGTGAACTTAAAAAATGTAGGTAATGAACAGTAGGCTATCAAAAATTTTAGTTTCATCAATCGGAATCAATTCTTCATACGATATTACAATGGCCTATGCGTCAGGTAAAATTGAAAGAGGAATCATAATAGTTGAAACTGACAAGGATTTGCTGGATGTGAAATCAAGAAGGTTAGGTAAAACAGAATCAATGCCAATTCCTTATGCATTATCAAAATTGGACTATTTTGATATCGACAAACCAACAAAATCAAGAAAAGGTAGTTACAGTCAACCAAAGAATTACAAGCGTAAAAAAGCCAAAAACGGCAGAACCAAAAAAAGGAGAAAATAAAATGTCAGACTTAAAACTTAAAAAGATAATTATTGAGAACGTCTCTCACCACCTTGATAAATGCGATGATGATACAGTTTCTATGGCAGAAAAAATAATACACGCTAAACTGTACCACGAATACGAATCAATACTATCAATCAGTCACCAAATAACTAAACTTAAAAAATATTTAAAATAATGAATGTACTAAGCCTATTTGATGGAATGAGTTGTGGTAGAATTGCCCTTGAAAGAGCAGGAGTTAAAGTAAGCAGTTATTATGCTTCGGAGATTGACAAAGACCCGATTAAAATTTCTAATCGCAATTACTCTGATATAATACAGCTTGGAAATATTGAAAACTGGAAAAGCTGGATTATTGATTGGAATAAAATTGATTTATTGATTGGAGGTTCTCCGTGTCAAGGCTTTTCTTTTGCAGGAAAACAGTTAAATTTTTTAGATCAAAGAAGTAGGTTGTTTTTTATTTATGTAGATATACTTAATCATATAAAAAAACAGAACCCTAACGTTAAGTTTTTACTTGAAAATGTAGTAATGAGAAAGCAGTACTCTGATATAATAACAGAATATATTGGCACACAATCAATTTTAATAAACTCGAATTTAGTGTCTGCTCAAAACAGAAAAAGGTTGTATTGGACAAATATAGTAGGGGTTACTATTCCGGAAAATACGAATACACTTTTAAGTGACATTCTTGAAACAAAATATTCATACGAAGTTAGAAATAAAAAAAATAAATTAAAAAAAGATTTTAACAAATCAGGGTGTTTAACCGGAACAGCTCATGCTGCAGGCAATCACTCTGAAATGGATGTTGTTTGTAAGGTCGGAGAAATTGTTCCACTAACATCTACAGGCAGAATAGATATACATTCAAATAAATTCGTAAGGAGATACACTATTTTAGAATGCGAAAGACTTCAAACTATGCCAGAAGAGTATACTGCCGGTGTTTGTAATTCTAGCCGATACAAGGCGTTAATAAACGGATGGACAGTAGATGTAATTGCTCATATATTTAAAAACTTAAAACAACATGGAAAAGAAAATAATTAAAAAAAATATTGGCGGAAAACTAGAGATAGACATGGATTACCCTCGCAGAAACATACCAATATCAGAGCTTACAGATTTTTTAGAATTAGCTAAAAAAGATGGTGCAACCCATATAGAAGTAACTGGTAGCGCTTGGAGTGGTAGCGTAGATTCAGTTACATTGTGGCGCATACGTGAAGAATTGGAGTCTGACGAAGACCTCCAAAAAAGAGTTGACAAAGAAAATCAGCACAAACAACTCGACAAAGAAAGGCGTTTGCGGGAAGATCTTGATTTATACAATAAATTAAAACAAAAGTTTGAAAAATAATTACTAACAATTGTTTGTTTTATAAAACAATTTATCTACATTTGTGCCATCAAAATACGCAGTCCTGTTTTCGGAACATTTGAAAACTGATCTACCTGTAATAACAGGAGCCGGTGCGCCAACCCGGCACTCTTTTCCCTCTTAACCTTAATCATTTCAAGAAAATGGATCAGCATAAACCCTCAAAAGAATTACTGAAAGTGTTTAACAAAAGCTTTAGCCCAATTATAGAACAGTTACAGGCAGCTTCAGAGGAAAATGCTGAAAAAAATATTGGTTTTGCATTAGTGGTAATATCTAATGAAGAAGACTTCTTAAACTTCTCAATTTTTAATGCCTCCGATAAATCAATACGATCCATTTCTAAGGAATTTAACAAACTTTGTCCACCAATACCATTACCAGAAAAACGATTTAACCTTTTATTCCCAAATTAATATGGAGAAAGCATTAACCATTAAAAACCCGTGGGCCTACCTTATTGCCTCTGGCATAAAAACGGTAGAAAATCGTTCTAGAAGAACGCACTACAGAGGCAAAATACTTATTCACTCTTCCAAAGTTAACGACAAAACATCAGTACACATATCCGATTTACTTACTGAAGAACAGTGGAATTTTCTATCTATTAAAGATAAAATGATAATGACTGTTGGAGAATTTAACAATTCTTCCATAATTGGTGAAGCTGAAATTGTTGACTGTATCGAAAACAGTAAATCAGTTTGGGCTGTTCCAGGACAATGGCATTGGATTATTAAAAATGCCGTACTGTATCCGCATCCTATTCAAAATATTAAAGGTAAACTTGGTATTTGGAATTACGACCACAACCCATCTAATACCCCGTTAGAATATTTTACAATAACTAAAAAAGAGGGCATTTAGTTTTAAAAATGGCACACAAAGCAAGATATTACCAGTCCGAAGCAAGACAAGCATCATCTGACGCACTTAAAAGAAGCGTTAAAACACAGATGATTGTTGGTGCCACAGGAACCGGTAAAAGCAAGATAGGAGTTGATATTGCACAGGACTACAGAAACGTTCTCTGGCTAAATCACAATATAGAATTAATTGAGCAGAATGCCATTACATTTTTAGCTGAACAGTTTGATTTCTCAAAGGAATATGTTGAAAATGGATTTAATATACGTGGAGGACTCGTAAGCCTATTAAAAGCAAAACGAGATACAGAAGACGCATTCGCCACTTTGGTTCAAGATAATATTGGCATTATAAAAGAAGATTTGCTTATTACAAATAAACGCGTTACAATCGCTTCTGTTCAAACAATATGGCGAAGGCTTAATCAACTGCCACCTGATCTATTTGACCTCGTTATAGTGGATGAGTGCCACCACGCAGGGGCTGTTACCTGGACAATGATTTTAAATCATTTCAACCCTATATTAAGACTTGGTTTAACAGCTACCCCATGGAGAGCAATTGACGATTTAACCCTTGACGATCTTTTTGAAGAAATTGTTTACGAATATCCTATTGTAAAGGCTATTAAGGATGGAAACCTTTGTAAGCCAACAGGAATAAAGGTAAAAACATCAACAAGCCTTGATAAAGTACATAATCAGGGAGCCGATTTCAACCAAAAGGAATTAGCAGAGAAGGTGAACTCTCCTGAGCGGAATTATTTGGTCGTAAACTCATATATTAAACACGCTTTAGGAAGGCCGTTCATTGTATTTTGTGTTAATGTAGAACACGTAACAGATTTATGTGCAGCCTTTAATGAAAAAGGCGTAAAAGCCAACTACGTAGTAGGCGATACAGATTTAACACCTGAACGAAAAAATATTATCAATGACTTTAAAAATCAAAACTTCATTGATAATGAAGCAGAAGGATTAGTTAACTGCCTTATAGCGACAGAAGGGTTTGATTATTTGGACGCAGGATGCATTATACTTGCCGCTCCTACAAAATCAAAAACAAGATTTTATCAAACGGTTGGCCGCGGACTTCGATTAAAAACTGAAAAATATGTTGAAAAGTTTGGCCAAGGTTGCATTATATTAGATGTTGTAGATAATACTACCAAGCACCGGGTAATAACATGTGAATCAGAAGACGCTTTACTGCCTGTTGAAGATCGAATTTTCATAAGTGATGAGAATCGAGCAAAGCTGATGGATGCAAAAGCTAAACGAGAAGCGATGGTTAATCTTGTGGAGCGAAAGGAAGATGAAGTGTTTGAATTATTTCCTCTTCCTAAAATTCCAAGGTTCAAAAGATGTAATGATCCTGCCAGCGAAGCTCAGCTGCAAAGAATTAAAAAATTAGGCTACAATATCGAAGAAAACACGTTCAGCGTAATGCAGGTCAATGACATTTTCATGAATCAACCGGCACCAAAACAGCAGATAGATTTCTTGTCAGAAGCCGGCTACGATATTTCAAGGGGTGTCACAGTTATTGAAGCACAATTAGCAATTACAGAATTATCTAAACGAAAAAAATAATCATGAACAACGCAGATAAACCAGCATTTGTTGTAGAAAACAGAACTGAAATATATCCAGGTTTAACCAAACGAGAATATTTTGCCGGATTAGCTATGCAAGCTATTTTAAGTGGAATATACTCCAGCCCAGAACTTTTAACCACTTTTGCGGAAATGCAAAAAAATGAAAACATTGGATTCAATACAGATATTTCTGGCAGAGCAATAAAAATTGCGGATAATATTTTAAGTCAATTAGGAAATAATGACTAAAGAAAGCGCTATAGCTCTGCAAAATATTGATTGCAATTGTAATGATTGTATATTTATGGAGAGAGATATTGAAAAATTAAAAGCTCACAAACTTACTTACGAAGGAACAGGATTAATGGACCAACTTGCATTTGGCGGTTGCACAAAGTTTAATAAACCAGTTTCATTCATCCCGAATACTTGCCAGTTAGAAACCCAAAATTGTTTTAAACACAGAAGAGAATGAAAAAGTTTGACGATATAAATTTAGACTGTTTTTATAAAAATGATTTTCAACACGCAATTGAAGAAGCGATAAAGTTTGAGTTTCCTTTGATTAAAAATTTAATAGTAAAATCTAAAGGAGACATATTCTCTATACAGTTTGATGATGATGGAGCATATACCAAAAAGCAAGTGGAAGATAAGCTCCAGGAAATAAGAAATTTCACATTTAAGAAATAATATACTATGCTTACTTTAGATTGCGAAGAAGAAATAAAACAAAAGTCAGTACTCATTGAAGTGGTTGAAGATTTTGTCACCATGACAAAGCGCGGCACTAATTGGGTAGGATCATGCCCTTTCCACAAGGACTATACGCCATCATTTTACGTTTCAATGGCTGCTGACAAAACCATGTTTAAGTGTTTCGGATGCTCAGCGGCAGGAAACGATGCAATGAAATTCTTACAACTTAAAGAAGGATTAAGCTACCCGGACTCTTTAAGATACTTAGCAAATAAATATAACATCCCATTAGTTGAAGAAGGTTCTCAAAAATATGTTGTTCCGGAATGGAAAAATAAAACTGATCTTTCTCCTAAAGTTGTTAAATGGTTTGAAGGCAGAAAAATAAGCCAAAAAACATTACTTAAAGCTAAAGTTACTGAAGGCAAAGAGTTGATGCCTACCAAAAACGGGTTTGAAGAAGTCAATACAATGCAGTTTAACTACTTCAGAAATGATGTTCTTGTAAACACAAAATTTCGAGGCCCAAATAAATCCTTTAAACTTGTTAAGGGAGCTGAATTAATCCTTTGTGGATTAGATAGCTTAAAAGGAAAGAAAGAGGCATTCGCAGTAGAAGGAGAAATTGATTGGTTATCGCTAATTGAGGCTGGATTTGATAACGAAACAATGGGAGTAGTTTCAGTCCCAAATGGTGCTAGCGAAAAAAAGAACAACCTTATCTACCTAAATAATTGCCTAAAGGATATTGAGCATATAGAGATATGGCACTTAGGATTTGACAACGATATTAATGGTCGAAAGTTGCGTGAGGACTTCGCTGAACGAATAGGGAAGCATAAATGCGATTACATAGAGTGGAAGGATAAGAAAGATGGAAACGCTGTTTTAATGCAGTATGGCATCCAAGGAGTTATTGATTGCTGTTCAAATCCTGTTAAATTCCCGTTAGAAGGAGCATTTACAATAAGTGACATAGCTTACGAAATCAGTGATATGTATGAGCGAGGACTTGATAAAGGTGTAAGTATTGGATTAAAAAACTTCCCCCTTCGTTTTGTAAAAGGATATATCACTGTTGTTACAGGAATACCAGGCCAAGGTAAATCGGAGTGTGTAGATGAGATAACATTACGACTCACAAACAGGCACAACTGGCAAGGCGCGTTCTATTCTCCAGAGAATAAACCAACCCAATTACATTACAGTAAAATGGCAAGTAGATTGGTTGGTAAGGCATGGGAAGGAGAAAATCGCATCACCAAGGAAGAAAATCAGATGGTTCAAGATTATCTTGATAAAAAGATATGGTTTATTAAGCCTGAAAAAGACTTTTCACTTACTTCAATACTTGCCAGCATACGCAATTTGCAAATACGTTTTGGACTTGACTATTTTGTAATTGATGCTTGGAATAAATTAGAGCATAAAGACAATGATACACACGCTGTAGGGAGGGCTTTAGACGAATTAGCTGTGTTTTGTGAGGCCAATAACTTACATTGTTTTCTTGTAGCACACCCCACAAAGGTGGAAAAGGATAAAAAAACAGGAATGTTTGTTGTTCCAACCCTATACAGTATATCCGGAAGCTCTAATTTCTTCAATAAAGCTGATAATGGAATCTGTGTTTATCTTGATAGAGCAACAGGTATTTGTACATGGTACAGACAAAAGGTTAAGTTTAAGCACTTCGGATGGGTTGGAGAGTCCGAGTATTTATACGAAGCTAAAAGCGGCAGATACTATGCTTCAGGATACCCAGACTTCACTAACTGGATAACCGGCAAAACGAATATTGTTGAGTCTCCAGGCGAGCTTCCATTAGAAACACCCGTATCAACCTTTGACCCCGATGAAGTTCCTTTTTAAAATTTAAACCAATAAACCATAAATAAACCATGAACGCAGAAAAATTACAAACAGCAAAAAATTTAGAAGAGTCGATCAACAAACTTAAAATGCACCGGAAACGTCTAACTGAAGACAATCAGCACAAGTGGACACAAATAAAAGTATCGGCAAGGTACACATCCGACAGCCATATAGATGATTTATATGAAAGTTTTATGCCTATAAGTTATGCTGATATCAAAACTCTATATTTAATGAAATTAGAGGCCCGTATTAAGGAATTAGAAACAGAATTTGCAAACTTATAAAAACTAAAAAAACATGATACACAAAGAAAGCGAAAACAAAATTTACAGAACTATCAGTTACGGAAAGTTTAAATTAATAAAAGGCAACCGAGAACTATCCCAAAAAAAGATCAACAAGATTGTTAAATCTGTTAACAATGGGAACAACCTACTACAGCATTGCCCCATAATTGTTGATGAAGGAATGAGTATTGTTGATGGACAGCACAGATTTTCTGCATGCGTAAAATTAAACCATGAAGTTTTTTATGTTATAACTAAATCAAGCTCCGGCTTAGTTGACATTGCAGACCTAAACAGCAACACTGATAAATGGGCTAATAAAGATTTCATTGCTTGCTTTTGCGACACAGGTAAGCAGGACTACATAAAGCTAAGAGAATTTTTGGATAAATACGGCTTCCCTTTAAGTACATCTCTTCAACTCCTTTCTTCTGGACCAGCCGCAAGCAATGGCGGTGGAAAAGTTATTGAACAATTTAGAAACGGAACATTCAGGATTACTAATTACGACTTTGCTAAAGGTGTAGCTGAAAAAGTTATCGATTACAAATCTTTTTCAGAGAGCAGTAAGTCTGGACACTTTGTACTTGCTATTGCAAAACTGATTGGATCAGATAAATACAACCACGCACAGGTAATTAATAAACTCAGCAAACATAACCTTGTAGTTGAGGCAAGAAGGACCACAAAAGATTACATATTACACCTTGAAGAGTTATTTAATTACAAAAATCAAAAACGCATAACAATTTTTTAAACAAAAAAAAACAAATATATGAGTGAACTTTTAATCACCAAAGAACAAGCCGCATTACAGGCTTTACAGAAACAAGCAACAGATATTGCAGTTGCATGCAGTAAAATAAACATTACTGACGACACTACTTTATCGATTGCACAGCAGAAATATTCTGAGGCCAACAAGCTCGTAAAGGATATTGATGCCAAAAGAACGGAAGTTAAAAAGCCGTATTGGGATGCCTGTACTGCAATTGATGCTCTTGCAAAAAAGCTATCCGATCCAATAAAAAAGGCCGTGGACGATGGCAAAATCAAAATGCTTACTTACGATAAGCAGAAAAAGGAAAAAGCTCTACAGGAACAAAACCGTATCCTGGGTATTAAAAATGCCATTGCCAAATACAGCAACGATGCTATTGCTGAAATGGACAAATGCACCACTATGGAGCAGTTGAGAGAGGTCCGGGAGCGTTTAATTGTTAACCATCCTGGAAAAGAAAAATGGTTTGAGTTCCTTCCGGATTTTATGAACACCAGGTTAACGCTTAATGAATATTCAAAGTCAAGAAAAACAGCCATTACAACACCAGCACAAGTCGATGAAGAAGAAACAGCAATTATTAAAGAGCATATTGAAGAGACTAATAATCAAATTGGCACAGCGGCTATTGCTGAAACGGTTGTAACGAAATTGGCCGGCAGCCGGAAAACATGGAAGTTCTCAATTGAAAGTTTGGATGATTGCCCTTTTGAGTGGATCATGCTGAATGAAGCAGTTGTGAAAAAATATATGTCCGACAATAAAGAGTCACTTACCGATGGATGTATTATTAACGGGGTTAAGTTCTTTTTAGAAGAATCACTTACAATTAGATAAACCAACGTATGAAAACATTGATTAACCATCTTCTGCACAACAACATTGATAAAATTGTGTCCAAATCTTTACTCAATTGTCATTGTCCAGGCCTTCACTCAATAATGTTATTGGAAAGCCCAGGCAAAACAATTCGTCTTTATATATCTGAACCTAAAAATCAGATGTGGAAAAACTTTCCTGAATACTATTCAGACAACTCAATGTCAGTAGCGTTCCATCCTCACCACTGCAATTTAACTTTACAATGTGTAAAAGGCCGATTCTTAAATTGGGAATTAAAGGAATCCAGTGCTGGAATTTACATTCAAAAATTTAAGTATCAAAGTAAAATCACAAAAGGCAAATTAAAGTTTAAAAGCGAAGGATACTCTTATCTTGCTACAACAGATTACAGGTGGGTTAATGAAGGTGATAGTATTTCTATGCCAGCCCACCAAATACACACCGTTGCTTGTGAATATGATAAATGGTCAGCTTGGTTAGTTTATGAAGGAACTGAAGATAAAAATTATAGTTCATCATGCTGGTCTAACTCCAATCCTAACGAACAAGTTTTTGAAAACTTATACCTAAAACCAACCAAACAACAAATCGTAAATCTTTTGCAGGAAGTAGGACTTCTAAATAATTGAAAATATTTTCAATAAAAGTTTGTTTTATAAAATAAACTTCTTACATTTGTCGCTCCAAATATTACACATAAACAATTAAACTAAATCCACAAACATGTCAAGATCAAACCCAACCGCAGATCCTATTTTGAATCCATCTAAAAGGTGGTTCCAGTGGGACTCCACAACAAAAGGCTTTAAATATTATGATAAAGACCTTCCAAACCCAAAAGATGCCTCTAAAAAAGGTGCAAATGTTATGGTTCCGATTCCTTTTAAATTTGTAGTACTTGATGTGCTTACAACAGTTGGAGGATTCAGTGATAAAGCAAAAGGCTCTTTCTACGGGAATGAAGTTCGCAACTTTATGGGAGCGACTAAAACTGAAATCATGGAGGTTAAGTTAAAGGGAGAAACCGTTTTAAAAGGATCTTGGGATTCAATTAAGCAACAAGCTGAGGCTATGGATGCTAAATTCGCAAACTCCATCTATATCGGTTATTTTGATGAAAACAAGCAAATGCAACTTGGCAACATTAAACTTTTCGGATCGTCTATCGGAGCATGGATTGAAGTTGTAAACGCTGTAACAAAATCAGGTAAAAAGATTTCTGATTGCGCTTTTAAAGTTGCTACTACAAATCCGGGTAAAAAAGGAGCTGTAGAATGGAATGAGCCTGTATTTGAATTAATAACCGTTAAACCGGAAACTGATGCAAAAGCAATGGAACTTGATACTGAGCTTCAGGCATTCTTAAAATCTTATTTCAGTAGAACGTCAACTGGAGCGCCAATTGGTGAAGAAGCAGCATCGGAAATTGCAGCGGCTGAGGCTTATGCAAACTCAACAGCAACAGAAACAATTGAAGAATCGGCTGGAGTTACAATGGCTACTTCTACAGTTGTTGAGGACGAAGATTTTTAAAATATTAAAAGGAGATTCGCAACGGTAACGTTGAGAAGACAGAACAAACGCCACCTGAAATGGAAAACACTGGAACCAAACTGTAGGGCTGTCCTTTTAAGAGCAAAAACTATTACAAGGCAGAAATGCACAAACACTTAAAATTCCAACCTTACTGCCTTTAGTGTTAGGGATTAAAATAGGAAACAGGAAGCTGTGGCGATTTACAACTCTGTAAACATCAACCAGGGAGTCACTTCTCAGTACTATTGTAGTAGCAAAAGCATGAAGTTAGTCAGACAACCCTCTGCATTTATGCTTTTAAAACATTACCAGAAGAGTGCCCTCAATATGGACTTGTGAAAACAGGTAAACAAAAGGGGTTTGTTCCCGTAGCTCAGTTGGTTAGAGCATATCACTCATAATGATAGTGTCGGTGGTTCGATTCCATCCGGGTACACCAAAATGGATACAGTAATATTTACAAACGGAAAATTCACTACATCTGACAAATCTTTAGCTAAAAGAATGTCGTGTTTAATAAATGAAACTAACATGAGCAGATCAACAGTACTTAAAAAAGAATTACCAAACGGTGATCATTTAGTGTGCATCATTGGCGCTTCAAAGGAAGGCAATCAGGTTGTTGTTACTTTTGCTGATGGCAAAAACAAGCAAATTGATAAATCTTACGACTTCAATAGTTCCGAGTTCATCAAAATGTGCCATTCTGCAGGAACTATAAAAGACAAAGAGGTATTCAATAGCCTTGACTGTATAGGCAAAACCCTTTGGGCTACAGTTCAATCGGATAGTGTTATTGAAACAAATCCTCATATAGAAGGGTTAGAAGCAATTCCATTCAAGGACATTATCGAAGCATTACCCGAAGTAGAAGGATCAAGAAAACCTTTAAATATAAAGGCTAAAGAAACAATCATTAAAGAGGCCAGAGAAATGATAAAGTCTGTTGAATCCGGAGCCACAATTACAAAGGAAGAAATCACTGAGACTTTTAACCTTGACGAAGACGAGGATTCAATATAATGGAGGCAACACCTGAAAAAATAACCGAGTTCATCAAAGCTGTAAAGGTAATGAGGCAGAATCAAAAAGCGTATTTCAAGTCCCGGGACTTTTCTGATCTTGATAGATCAAAAAAGTCAGAAAGAGAAGTTGATTTAATGCTGGTTCAGTTTGATGCGGCACCCACACTATTCAATATGTAAACCATGACAACAATAGCTGATAATAAATACATCTTAAATATAAAGGAAAAAGGCCGTTATCTTGAATGCGGCAACAACGGTATAAGAACATATTTTATTGAAAATAAAGATAAAATATTGACACTGAAACTGTGTTGCTTTGAATGTGGCGAAAAAAATGGATGGGATTACCACGAAAAAGTACCAAATGTATCTAAATAAGTAAATCATGAAGAAATATCCAAGCATAGAACAATTCAGGAATGTGATTAGAACCGTAAAGGCTATTCACGATTATCAAGGTAAAGATGAAGAAGGAAAAGCTGTTTACCAACACAAAGACAACTATCCAGTATTAAAGTTTCAAGGCACAATTAAACTCCATGGAACTAACGCCAGCATTGTAAAATATTCTGATGGAAGATTGGAGTTCCAATCACGAGAACGAGTTCTATCTTTGGAGGAAGATAGTGCTGGATTTATGGCAACAATGATGAGTAAAGATTTGGAATTTTTATTCAGCGGACTTAAACTAAAAGAGTATGTTGCTGTTTACGGTGAATGGTGCGGAGGTAATATTCAAAAGGGCGTAGCCATAAATGGATTAAATAAAATGTTTGTTATTTTCGGAATTATGGTAGATGATGTATGGGTTGAATTTCCGAAACATTTATACGCAAACGAAAATGGGATTTACAACATTTTACAGTTTCCTACTTATGAAGTAGATATTGATTTTAACCACCCTGAATTGGTTCAGAATAAAATTATTGAAATGACTATTTCAGTTGAAAGTAGTTGCCCTGTTGGAAAATTTTTTAATAAAGATGGAACTGGAGAAGGAATTGTTTTTACCTGTACAACCAATCAAGATTTAAAATTTAAATCAAAAGGCGAGAAACACTCTTCATCAAAAGTTAAAACATTAAATTCTATTGATGTAGAATTAATGAATAACATAAATGACTTTATTGAATTAACTGTTTCAGAAAGCAGACTAAAACAAGGTATCTCCTTCTTCAATGAAAACAATGTTTCTGTAGACTCTAAAAACACTGGAGAATTTTTAAGATGGATTGTTACAGATGTTTTTAAAGAAGAAAAGGACACTTTTGAAGCATCGGGATTGGATGAAAAAAAAGTTAAAAATGCAATAGTTGCAAAAGCTCGTATTTGGTTTTTGAATCAATTATAATGGCTAAAAAAACGGTTATAAAGCATTTTGGGAAGGTAGTGAATGGCAAACGCATTTACTACAACGATATGCTGCATAATGAATATGTTTCCTCGCTGGAAGGTGAAGAGTTTGAGGAAGTTATTAAACTTAAATCAAAACGTGTTAGTCAGGATGCTCACGGTTATTATAGAGGCGGTATTTTAGGAGAGTGCATGAATTACGAAATGTTTAGAGGTTGGAGTAGAGATGAGATTCACCTGCAACACTTCGCTCCAATGTTTTTGTCTTACACTAAAACAACAAAATACATTGCCGGAGGCGAAACGATGTATCGCGAAAGCAGAGATGTCATAAGCACAGCTTCTCTTAACAGTAAAGAAATGTTTGAGTTCTGTGAGCTTTGTATTCAATGGTTAGCAGAACATGGAATAGTGGTGCACACACCGCAGGAGTATTTATTAGGCAAGTACAAAACCGAAGAAAGACATATATAAAATTATGAATCAGGATACTAAACACCCTTGTATTATTAAGGATAACGATGAAGTTAGAACACTTCTAAATGGGCGATTTGAGCGACTTAAACTTTCTTCCAGGGCAATCACCAAGGATGCGAAAGATAATGGCAGGACGTTCACAGAACAGTCGCTTTCCAGGTATCGCAACCACGGCAACGTTAAGGGAGCCATCCAAACAGAAGATGTTATGTGGTTATGTGAAAAGTACAGCATCAAATTGAAGTTGAGAGCCACAAGAGCTAAAAAAAATGGGAAGAAGTAAGTACTGCGGTAAATATGGTAAATCATTTGTTTTCGAAGAATCTGAACAGGAGTACATCGAGCGAAAGGTTTATCAAGACAGGTACAATAAGGAGTTTAATGAACGATTTGAAAGAAAGAACCCTACAGTAAATTTCTCCTTAGACACCAATAACGAAAAAGTAATTGGTGCTTACAACAAACTGATCAACGGATTTACAATAACAAAACCTAAATACTCAACTTACCATGGACATAGAGAGACTTGATTGGTGGGAGAAAGAGCGACCTTTCACTAAATTGGATATAGAAAAAATGGCATTATTAGAGATTGAGTTAATTAATGTACACATAAAGCTCCACGACATTTTATTTAAATGTAACACCCCAATAAAGTAATGGCTAAAGGAACACAATTCTCACTGGATGGCTTTAAGAAAAATCCTGATGGATCATACTCAAAGATCAGCAATCCTCAACCTCGTGAAAATTGGGTTGAAAAACATGCTTTACCATTAAAAAAACCTGAAATAAAAGATGAACCAGGACAAAAAGTATCAATTAAATACGATGCATTTGAAGGATATGACGCTTCCAGATTTACAGATATTTATAAAAATACAGGAAACATAATCTTAACTGAACCAGTAAATAATTTAACAACAATCACCCTTACGTTATTCGGTATTCCAATGCCAAAACAATCAGTAAGGGCTTATGTAAAAGGTGATAACACTTTGGGCCACTTCCAGCCTGAGAAGCATGGAATTAGAACGGATGATTATATTCGCCAAATAAAAAAGCAGCTGCCTGAAGGGTTTAAAATGTTTGAGCAAATTTGTCATATTACAAAAATGCACTTCGTGTATCCTCCACTGAAATCGTTCCACAAGAAAAAAGGAACTATGGAGCGCATCAGGAACGGAGAAATAATTTACAAGAATACCCGGCCCGATCTTCCGGATAATTTGAAAAAGCTGGTTAACGATTCCATGAGTAACCTGGTATATAAAGATGATGGAATAATTGTTACCGAGAATGATGTTGCAAAGTACTATGGAGTTGGGGGTTGTATTATAATTGAACTTAAAGGCAGATAAATATTATGAATTGGATAAAAACAGAAAAAGAATTACCTAACCACAAGGATTTAGTGATTTTCGTAACAGAATATGGTGCAATATTGCCAGCCATATATTACAATAACAGCAGCTTTAAAGGGTTTTATCCGTTCACTAATTTTTATCAAACATATACAAATAACTTTTACTTTAATGTGCCTTTAGGCAATGAGTTTAAAAATGTTGTTAACTGGATTTTAGTACCTAATCCACCAAAAAAATTAGAAGTAGGAACAATCCTTATTGCAATAGATGAATGCATAATGGATGATTCAATACTTAAAAAAGAAATAAAAGCATTAATAATAGGTAAAGAGTACAAGGTTTTAGGTTTTGACGAAGACAACGACAATAATTCCTTTTATATTATCAGCGAGCTGTATGGTCACCATTACTTCAATATTGATCCAGTAGAAGGAAATGAGAAATCAGGGTATAAATACTATTTTAAAATAAAAGAGTAGATGTACAATAAGGACTTAAAGCCGTTTTATGAATCAACTACAATTAAGCCTTTACTGCATGATCATACCGTTCAAACAGTAAAATTGGCAAAGAAAGGCGAGAAAAAAGAGAAAAACTCAACATACCGAGTTGAGAGATGGTTTTCTTCTACGGAAGGGGTTAGAAAAATTGGTTGCCAGCGCAAAAAGCTTCTCACCAAAGATGATTTCGAAGTGTTGCCGGAGAGAACACATTGCTACATATTTATTGACATCACAATGGATACTAATGAGCGAAAAAATCCTTTTGCAAAAAAACCATCAGTAGTAGCAGATTTACTTAAAAATAAAAAAATAATCATAACAAATTGCCCATGGAAAACATAAAAATGATCCCAACAAAGTCAAGTACCGTACCTACTATTTGGTATGATGAAAAAAATAATGTTATGTATGCGCGATTTAATTCCGGTGCCGTGTATAAATACAATGATATTTCCCAAGCAGAAGTTGACAGCATCCGTAGTAGTCCATCTGAAGGCACAAAGCTCAGAGAAGTTGTTAAAAACAAAGAATACTCAAAAGTATGAAAGAGTCATTTAAAACAATAGGAACAACGGCAATTGCATTAATATTATGCGTATTGATAACAGCAGCTGTAACTCCAAACAGTGGAGATTCTAAAAAGGATGTAAAAGTTTTTGTATCAAACAATATGCTTGTAATAGAAGCAAATATTTTAGCATTCTCTAAATTAGGATACTCTGTAAATGCTATTGAATCACAATCATTAACGTTCAAAGTTGATGGCTACAAACACAGTTGCATTGAGAATGAATCAATAGTGAAGTCAGATATTATATTAATAATGGAAAAATAATTATGATACCAGCAGTTTGCATAGATTCTGACAACAAGCCTGAAGAAGTTGATTTATCTGAATGGATTAATAAGGGCGCAAATTACCACATAACTCACATTTGGTTCCACCCACACCAAGGCGTTCAGGGTTGTTCATTAAAGGAGGTACGTTTAACTGAGAAATCAGATCCTTACCGCACATTTGCGTTAAAAAGATTTGCCGTTACAGCAGAAGCAATGCAAAAGCTGGTTCAGATGATGCGTGACTGTTCTGAGTTGAATGATTTTGATATATACAAACTTATCCGGGAGAGTGAATTAGAAACAGTTGAAATTGAAACCAAATGAAAGAGATTAAAAAAGGTGATATGGTCAAGTTAGAGGTTGATGGTAAAACAGTCTATGGCGTTGTAATTAGCGTTGTCAGTGAAAGCGCCTCCGTTACTTTCAGCAGAATAGGAAACAGTGAATGCAGAGAAGTTACACTTCCATTTGAATTAGATAAACTTAAAAAAATAGGACACCCATGACAAACAAAAAACTTTTGCTGGCACAAGATTATGCCGCACCTGATTCATTGCAATACTTCCATGAACAATTTAAAGAAAAATTTGGAATTGATTTTAATGAGTGGAAAAAGCAAGCGAAATCAAAATCATTAGATGATCATGGTTTTGATTGCCAATATAGCCACAATAATATTATAGTAACATGGTCTGTTGACGACCACTTTTATAAGGTTTATGAAGATACTACACCTACCATATTGGATTACATAGATTGGGAGAAATGCGAATCATGTGAAGGCTTATTTCATCCCGATAAAATTGAAAGCAATGGCGAACAAACATTTTGCAAAAACTGTTTTGATGATTTTAAAAAGGAAATATTTAAAGCAGGAGTTGATAACCTGGTTGAATACCTTGAAAGCAGGAAATTAGTTTCAGATTTTCACATATTTGCTCATGCCAAATTTTCATTAATCACTGAAGAAGAGTTTAAAGAACTTCAGCCTGACATTGAATCAGAATTTGATAAAATAATTGAATTAAATAAATTACTAAAACACTTTGAAAGCATAAATTATAAATCGTATGGCCACGGTGCCATTATGTTATATTGGCTTACAGAAAATGATGGCGAATGGTCTGTTGTGCTTAGAAATTCCGCAAAAACAGTTGGAGAAGATTTTAAAGGCAAAACACCTCTTGAATCATTAAAAAAACTTTATCAGTATTGCGTAAATGAGAATTATTTATCTGAACTATAACTAAATTGTTATATATTTGCGCCATGAAAAAGTTCATTCTAATTTTTGTGCTTGCTTTAGTAGCTACTGCATTTACAAACGTTGCTGTTGCCTCTTACACCGGGGAACATAAGGCATCGAAAATTGAGCAGGTTAATCCTGATGGTGTTAAAGTAAGTGTTGCTGATTTTAATTATGAAGTTGATTCTGCAGATGTCGCGAGTCCTTTTATGGTAACCATTGGCTCCATTAAGGTCGCAGCGAAAGCAGACAAAACTGATTGCAAAAATCTACCTCTGAGCTTGTTTAATGAATACGCCTATCTTCCTGTCATAAAAGGAAAAGTCAAGTTTATAAAGCATAAGCATAACAGTATAATTTACAGTTATAAGGAACCTGAACGAGCGAAGAATATCTTCCACAGTTGTAGAAAGTTCTGCTAATAAAAAAGCCTCTCAGATTTGGGAGGCTTTTTTATTTATACTTGTCAGGACACTTACTTTTTAAAATACACTCTAAGTATTATATAGATAACGCCTATCAGAAAACATATCCAGAACAACCATCCACACACTATCTGAAACCCCTGAAACTTTGTAAGTTCATTCACCTTTACTGGCTGTAGTGTACGAATTGTTAACTGCTTAACAAGTGTACTTTTTTCTTTAACAAGCCTGGCAATAACTTCCTTTAAAGCATCCGCTTCACATGCTGCATCCAAAACACCATTAACTATTGTAACGGTCTGCTTTATGCCGTTTTTGCTAACTTCCTTGTGATAATTAATATCAGGGCATGGAATAGTATCATGCAGTGTCACACCCTTACCAGGTATAATAACTGTATCGTAAATAATAGTATCCTTGAATGTGACAACAGTCAACACTGAATCGAAATCATTTGGAGGAAATCTTTCAAGGCATTTCTGCTGTGTGATACAAGAAGATGCAGCCATCACTATTGCAAAAGCTGCTGAAATTAAAAATATCTTCATTGCTTAACCCCGTTTATTGTTGTAACAATAATGCCAAAACATTTTGATACAATCTTAGTTAAAACACCTAATCCAATCAATGCTTTTGCAGTTACAATAGCAAAATGAGGGAGCACAATTGTAAAATCAGCTTCTTTCATCATCGTATCAGGGACTGCAAGAATGGCAACACCAATAGCAGATGCTACCAAACCTAAATCACCAATTTTTTGCATAATAGGTGGCGTATTTGCCAAACTAAAATTCCGGATATCAAATTTTACTTCTTTCATAATTTCTATTTTTTAATTTATATATTAACGTAATTAGTTCCTAGTATAAAATCATTAGCAAGATACTTCTTTTTTAATTGTGATATGTTGTATCCAAACGTTTTCTGAAAGTGCGGGAAATCCCACCTTTTGCCATCAGCTTTGTACAATCCTTCCCACCCATAAGACTTGAATACAAAGTCTATCTCTTCAAAATCTTTTATTCCATCTTTGTCTTCATCTTTAAAGAAATCCCACGATGCTGTTTCATAAGTGCCATTACCATCCTTATCAATAAGTAATACACAATCAGAAGCAAGCGCATAATTATGATAAGAATCGCCTCCCTTAGCATAAGTTACTATAGGACCTGGTTTAGTTCTTCCTTGTGCATATAATCCATCCTGCTCAGGCCATGTTCTTATTGTATGAGAAAATCTAAGTATCACCCGGCCATTTAACCTTTGATATATTTCTTTATATATTTCAGTAGCCTCATCCCTTAATTTAGGGTGAAGCAAAGCGATTCTTGAAATAGTTATCTGATCCATAATTTATTTAACGGTATAAGCTTTATTATAATCAACAGATTTTTTAACTTCATTCATAACAAAAAGAACTTTAATTAAAAGCTCACCTTGCGATTTAACATTCTCCTGTATCAGAGAAACCTTTTGGTCCGTAAGACTCTGGTTTAAATTCAAACTAACAAGTTTAGCCTCTATGTTAAGAGCAACTAAACTATCCTTTGTTATTTTATCTCTTATAGCCACCTGTACAGCATTAATTTTTGCTACGTCTGCCGGGGATGAAATATGGTCCCTGATATAAGTAATGACCCATGTACCCAAAGCAATAATCATTGTTGTAAAGACAACCTTCTGCCATCCTGTTACAGATTTAAAACCTTGCTTTATAACTTGCCCCCAATCAAACTTAGGCTGTTTGGGTTGCTTTTTAGAATCTATATGTGTCATAAAATTAATATTTATTTTATGTGGTTAAATATAATGAAAATATAAATACAGATAAACTAAACAATAATTTACTATTGAATGTTCCATTTAATCATTTATTTCTATAACGTCAGTAAACTCCCCATCGCTACAAATCAAACTTTCTGAATCTATTATAATTGATCCTAATTTTATTTTATTTTCTTCAATCCAGCTATCCAAATGTTCTTTATTTTCAAAGGTTTGGATTGCGTTCATTCCTTCAGGTGGATTGTTTAATGTTAGTTGTGTTGCCATTATTTAGAAGTTTCTAATTGCGTATAAAATTCGAACCTTTAATGTGCCATCGCCTGTAGCTGGATTTGAACTTAAACAACCAACATACAATGCTGTGTTTGATAATATATTTCCTGTAGCATCGTTAGGATAAAAATTATCATCATTCCAGTTAACCGTTCTTGTTGCTGTTGATTCTAAAATTGGGTTATAAGCTATGTCAGTTGTTGGGTTGCTAGACTGAAAGGTCAAAACAAGATATACCCCTCCCGTGTATGTAGTACTAACATAAGTCAAGGTTGCTGACCCTGAAATATATTCAATGTATTTTCCAGCTCCAGGAGATGCAACTATTATTTGCGGAGAAGTATATAAATTCTTTATTTGACCAGATGTTAAGGTTAGCGTTGCTTCATAAATAGTTCCTGCTGCTGTAGAAGCAATTGCCCTGTCAACAAAAGCAGTAGTAGCAACCTTAGTTGTACTGTCGTTTAGTGCCTGAGTAACGGCTACTGAATTATTTGCTAAATCAACCGCATCACTAAATGTAAAAACAGAACCAGCACCAACGGCATTAAATGTAACACCTCCCGTACTTCCTACTGTTGTTGAATAATAATTACTCGCATCATAACCTAATCGTAGTTGCTCCGTTGTTTTCACTGCATGAATCACAGCTAAAGGAGCAATTGACGTATCTCCAAAATAAGAACTCCCAGACACGTTGAAATTCCCCAAGAATCTCGCAGCCCAACCCCTTGTAATTGTTGCATTTGTTCCAGCAATAGGAGTGCTTGCGCTTAATGTAATTGCTTCAGTAATAGTTGAAGCCCCAACAAATGAATAGGTAGGCGCTGTTATTCTAAATTCCCGTTGCAAAGATATAGCTCCAGTAGCCCACTGCCTACCTGCTGTTGTAAATATAACAGACGAAATCCCTGTTGAGGCTGTTTGATTTGTATTTATTGCACCTGTGTAAACAATTCCAGTTAAAGCTCCTGTAGCTGTTGCTGTTTGAGCAACATGGAATTTAGCTGTTGGGGTTGTTCCTATACCAACATTTCCAGCATTATCAATTCTCATTCTTTCGGCAGTAGTAGCAGTATTGCTTCCGGTGAAAAATTGAAGCCTGCCAGGTATAAACGTAGCGCCTGCTGTACCGTCTTGCGAAGCTTGTATATACGGCCCACTAGCAATAGCATTTGAAGAGTTTACTCCCTCAAAATTTATAATGCCATAGGTATCATTGTTTGATGTAGCAAGTTCTGTACCAATAGCCCCTCCTCTTGATTTTGCTAATGTGAAAATACAACTAGATATACTATTTTGATACGATTTCATAATAGCAGGTACAGCGTTTGTGGCAACTAAAGTAAACTTGGTTGCTATGCCTGTAAATAAAACAGGTATAGCTAAAGATGTTCCTATTTTTACATCTCCAGCAGTTGGTTGGAGTATAACCGAGGAAGTTGTTCTAGTTGTGCTCGTTGTTCCTGAAATAGCTATATCACCATTAGATGAAGTACTTCCGTAAAGCTTGGTAATCATAACACTGTCTGTAGGTGTAGTTGGTGAAATTAAACCGCCTGAATCTGTCCAGAAGCTATCTCCTGTTGAGCCTGTTGAGCCTGTACTACCTGTGATGCCAGTAGAACCTGTACTGCCCGTATTAGAAGTGCTACCAGTAGATCCGGTTATTCCAATTGATCCCGTGAATCCTGTAGCACCTGTGCTTGATGTTACACCTACTGATCCTGTACTTCCGGTTGTTCCAGTTACACCTGTATTGGACGTTGATCCGGTTACTCCTATTATACCTGTAGAACCTGTTTCGCCTGTAGAACCGGTGTTAGAAGTGCTACCAGTTAAACCGGTAGCACCAGTATTAGACGTAGAACCCGTGGAACCCGTTGTACCTGTCGCACCTGTTCCAGAAGCAACAACATGTAATTCATTTAAAGCATTTCCTGTTAATGTTGCATCCTTTTTTATTTGATTTGCGCCAATAGTTTGCCCTTGTGAAAAAATAGGAAACAACAATAAACATAATAATATTTTTTTCATAATTTCATAATTTTAGTAGTTTCCGTAAGCCCAAACTAATTCCCCAATAAATGGAGCATTAGCTAATGTAGTAACCGTTCCAGAGATAGTATAACCAACACCCTCTCTCAATATTTGACCATTATAATTAACAATTAACGGAACATATTTCCACACAAAAACAGTATTTATTCCATTAATTACACCACTAAGAAGAGGTATTTCTTTTAAAGATGCTCCAGCAACCGCAACACTTATATTCTCAATAGCCTTTTGAACGTTTACTTCTTTATTTGTTGCAGTAGGAATAAATGAAGAAGTAACTGCTGGCTGATACTCTAATAGCTTTCTATCAACTTGTCCCTGGAATGTCTTACCATCAGTTCCATGGTACAACATTCCAGGAATAGCTGATCTTGCTATGTTTATAGTTTGTATTTGCCTAGCCGTAAGTAAAGCCATTTAAAATATTTTTTATCTAACCAACATTTTATATAAACGCGATCCACCTAACCACATATTACTGCCATCATAAAACAAATAATATATATTGCTTGGTGCAGAAATAGAAGTTACTGATCCATTAGAAGTAGTTATTTTAGTTAAAGTAGAATTATTAAGATTAGAAGTATAAATATAGTTACCACTATACGCAACAAATTGAGGATTTGTGTTAGCGCCAATAGAATAAGTTATTATGGATCCGCTTTGAGATATTCTACTCACACTATTACCAGAAGAATTAGCGGTCCAAATATACCTCCCATCGTAACATACACCATAAGGAACCTCGGATCCTGTCATATCATAAAATACAGATGTTCCATTTGAAGCAACTCTAAAGACACCAGTAGTGGCATCATCAGTAACCCACATATAAGTACCATCAAAAGCGATAAACCTAGGATCTGTAGCCCCAGACAATGAGTATTCTGTATGCGTTCCAGTAGATGATATTTTCGACACTCCATTATTTGTTAAATCAACAACCCACATATTTGTTCCATCAAATGCAATGCCAACAGGGTAAAACCCTAAAGAATAAAAAACAGTATCATAAGTATTGGTTATTTTGTAAACACCGTTTTTACCTGAACAAGTTACCCACATATTTGTCCCATCAAATGCAATGCCTTGTGGATTAGATGAAACCCTTAATAAAATAGTCTGAACCCGCTTACCTGTTGCAGAAAACACTAAAACAGTATCTAACGCAGAACCGCTAGAAGCATTATTAGTTACCCACATATTTGTCCCATCAAATGCAAAATTATCATTTGATGGTGCAGCATAAGAGCCAATAACAGAACCATTAGGCAGATATGTATTTAATGGAGGATTCTTTAATGTACTACCACCACCTCCACTAGGAATTGGTCCAAATTGAGAATACGCATTCAAAGAAACTATCAAGAACAATATTGAAATTAAATTTTTCATATCAAATTAAAAGTTAAGGATTTCTACTTTCATTGAGCCACCGGAAGCATCAACAATAATTGGATCAATTAAATCAGAACGGCTGCTTCTGTCATTTCCTGTTCTTGGAATTGTCATAACCCCTGTAAATGCAACACCATCTACAAAACAAGAATCTTCAGTATCCAAGGAAATAAGCTTTACCTTCATTTGGTGAGCTGCTATTATCTCTGGAGCTACCGAAGATAAATCGACCGTAAAAGCAATATCTAAAAAAGCCAATGTATCACTATCAACACGATAAACTCTTCTTACTTCATCATTTGCTAGATCAACTAAATAAGAACCAACACGCATTTCAGTAGTAAACAAAGTTCCTGTTCCAACGACAGCGATCCCGTGAGTAACTACCGTTCCTGTACCTGTAGAATTAAAAGGGATAGATCTCTTATCAGAGATTATATCATAAATAAATTGCTTCATGTTTATAAAATGGGTTTTTAGTTAATACAAATATAATTTTTACTATTTTTTAAATAAGTTATGTAACAAATTTACTTCTTCTTTTTTAGTTCAGGATACTCCTTAAATAATTGTCTTTTAGCGTTACTAAGGCCATCAGAATACAAACCCTTTAACCGTTCAACCTTCTTTTCATCACTATCTTTTTCCCAATTAGGAGATTCAGCATAATCTCTAACGAGTGCCGCCCGGTTTTTACCAGTGTATATCTGATATTTTTCATACTGCTGAGGAGTTAATTTAACAGACTCACCTTTAACTGTTATTTTTTGCTGAGGAACATTTGGCAATACACCGTTTTTTAATTTAGTATCCTCTACATTATTCCATAACTGAAACACCTTATAGTTATAAGATTCCGTAGGAACATTTTTAAACTTAGTAACATCCATCAGATACCATAACATTTTACTTCTACCTTCAGGTGCACCGGTTATTTTCTCTCCCCACAAATTAACCTTTGACGGAAGACCATCACCCATAAACATTTTTGACTTAAATGTATTTACAAGTTCAGTAGAAAATTTTTCATCTTTTAACTCACGAACATTTTCATCAGCTGCTTTACTAACAGTTGCAACAGAGTTAGGATAAAAAGCAGAACCTACAGTTCCAAGTGTATTTAAAGCCCATTTCCTTCTGCTACGACCCTCTTTATCACCCATGGCTGTCAAGAAATTATTCATTCCCAATAAAAACGATTGCTCTAAAGCGTATTGACCAGTAGCAGGAACAACAGTAGCTAAATCCATCAAATAACTTCTAGCTTCATCTGGAACGTCTTTTAATTGAGAATGCACCCCTAAGAAAATTCCTATAGGACCCATATTTGAATAATTAATCCAAGTATCTCCATCTTTTGTAGCTGGAGTTCCACCAGAGAACATACGTTGCATACCACTTATATTAATGGAGCTTGGAGCAACGTTTTGCTGTTGAATCATATTACCTTCTTTATCACGATAATCCCCACTACCAGTAACCAGGTTATTAGCCATAAGCGCCTTTACACCTTCACGTATTCCAAAACCTATAGCAGCGTTAGAAAAACTTTCAAGAGCCTTTTTTCTGTCACCAGTTTTTAACGCATGATACAAACCTTCAGCAACACTAACCTCTGGAAGAACCAACTTAAATGTTTCACCCAAAATATTTAATGGAGTTTTCTTATAAGGCATTTGTGTCTTCCAGAGAACCTTCAAGACATCCCCAACCAGCGGAATCTGAGGAAAAATTTTATTAGATATAACATCCTCTAGTTTCTTTAAACCTTTACTCACCTCTCCCGTTAAACCTTCCGTTTGCTGAAATACAGCACGCTCACCCTGCAGCTTAATCTCCTTAGCGCTTATTTCATCTGGGAATAAAACAAAATTATCAAGTTCCTTACCTTTTAACCCCTTTAATTTCCCAATTTCAAATGCAGCACCAAATTCAGCAGCAACCCGATTCGGTTTGTCACCAAGATTAAGCAATCTAAACATTAATTCAGCTGATAAGCCAAATGTGCCTTCCATGAAATTATTAACCTGATCATACGCAGCAATCTTCTCTTTGCCCTTCAACCCGTTAACAAAGCTATACATCGCCTTTAATGGCTCTAATGTTTGGTTATAATCCCGTTCAGTCATTTGCTCAGGATTAACACCACCTAAAAGCTCCTTAAAAGCAACCTCAACTCCCGGACGAACACCCTGCATGGCACCCTTCCAATACGCTAGAGCATCTATTGTTCTTGGAGTATTGGTAGCTTTTGATATTAAATAATCAGCTGCACTTGCAATACCTCTACGGGTAGACCTGGTAGGTATCATCAATGTATTAGAATATACGTTTTTCAGTAACGACATTGATGTTAACAGTCCGGCCTGAATGAAAGATGAAATCGTATTACCTATTCGTTTGTCTGCCTTAAAATACTGAGAAACTTCATTGTTCGCTTTTTGAGCCTCAAATACAGCCTTCTCCCACTCAGAACGCTTCTGCTTAATTTGTTCCTTTGTCCCGCCACCAAGTATAGTTTTTGATAACTCAGCGCCAGTCTTCTCCGCTTTATTTATCGTATCAATAAGGGCACGTATCTTAACCTCTTCAGCACCGGAAAGAGTTTTTAATCCAAACGCTTCACCATAAATCTCCTGAAATCTTTTATCAGACAAACCACCAACCTTTTCAACTTCAGCTAATATATCACCAAGAATTTTTTTCCTGTTTTCAGGCTTAACATTAGAAAGCTTTTCTGTCAACTTTTTATAAAGTTCGCTTTTTGGATCAGACAGTTGTTGCTTAACAGCATCCCGATAAGCTTTTTCTTCCAATTTATCAATTTCCTTTCCGGAAAATACATCAATAGCTTTTTGAATTGTTTTTTCATCAAACTTATCCTTGGCTTTTTCTTCAGCATATTCCTTAATCTTTTTACCAGCAACATCAACATTCTCCCACAAATCTTTAAACTGCTCAGGAGTTAAACCTAAAGAACTTCTCAACTTTACAGCTAAATCAGCAGCCTTCACAACCCCCTCAACAATATGTATCAAAGCCATTTCACCTGCAACCTCAATCTGTTCTTTATTTAGACCAACAATAGATGATGATGCGCTACCCTTAGCAGCCTTCCATTTGGCCATCAATTCAGTTTTACGCGATTCACGAACAGCCTTACTGTTAAATATATTGGCATCTTTTGGAATTGATTTACCTTCAGATTTTTTACCGAGCTTAACTAACTCCTCCTTAACCTTTTTACCAACAAGATCCTTAAAATCTTTTGATTCAAGAAATTCGTCAATAACTTTTTTTGCATCTTTTATATCACCTTTCAACGAGTCGAGCACAGGCTTATTTTGTTCAGCATAAGATTCACGAATACTTTGAACAACACCATCTGGTGTACGCTCCATCATTCTTTTCCAAACTTTTGCAGCATTTAATTCTTTACCAGCAGAAGTAAAGCTGTCAGCGGCAAACTTTGCCAAATCTACAGCCAGGTCACGATATAATGTTTTCTGAGCGTCCGTTTTAGCGTTATTTGATTTATCTGCCAACTTCTCAAACAACTCAGCACTTATAAGTCCACGATTAAATCTTTCATTAAGATTTTTAGGATCACTTTTAAGCATATTTGTAACATTCGCTATAGCCTTATCCAGTTCACCGGCCTTATCCATAGCTTCTACATACTGCTTAGCATCAGCTTTTGAAATATCAATGTTTAAAGGAATATACTCAGTACCTTTATCCAACAACCCTTGCTTAATTTCTTTGTTAACCACGCTGGAAAGCTCCATTCGTTCAGCTAACTTCTGAGTTTTAGGCGTAGCATCATTATTCCCAAGATCCGGCAACTTATCTTCAACTGGATTTACCTTTTTAGAAATAGGCTTTTCCGCTTCTACTACAGCTTGCTCTATTTTTTTTGCTCCTTTTGAAACCTTTTTATCGCGCGGTACATTGCCATATCGCTCTGAGTCGAAGGTTGGAATTGTTCCATCTCTAAGTCCTTCATAGTAGAGTTGTTCTTCTGCTTCTGCAGTGAGGTTTTCTCTTGTGATGTATTGCTCATAATTTTCAATGTTTTGGTTTATTTCATCCTTAATAATTTCACGTGCCAAAGCAGGAGTCAATTCCTTACCGGTTAACTCGTAAAATTTACTTTTAAATTTTGTTTTTGAACTTGATTCTTTTCCGGAAGCACGGTCCAATTCCATTTTATCAATATGATCAAACAAATCCTGTTCAGTTATTTCAATACCAGCACGTTCAGACAGCTCCATAAGCTGAACATCCAAAGGAACTTTACGTTTATTATCAATATATTTTTTGGCAAGCGTAAAATTCTTTTTGTTCTTATCGAAATTCTGATTAAACTCTTCATCAGTCATTTTAATACCGTAATCCTCCAGCTGTTGCGATTTATAACTTATTTCACCATCAGCTTCCATGTTCATATACTCAGTAGCAATTTCAGCAGGGTTCTCTGAATTTTCAAGAATAAATTGCTGAGCATGTTCCGGAGAAGAAAATTCAACACCCTGTTCAGCAGCAACATCTTCAGCACGCTTACCTTTTGTGTAATCCGTTTTTTTTGAAATCTTTCGCTCCGGTTTTGTTTTTGAATTATTAACTAACGGCTCTAGTGCATCTATCTCCTTCTGAATTAAATCTTTTCCGGTTTCAGTTGTAGCGTTTTTAAGGTCCTCTTTCTTAATTTCAAGCATTACCTCATTATTGGCATCCGCAATTTCAGAATTAGCAATATCAGATATTTTCTGATCCTTAATAGCATTTATGTTATTAATTTCAGATTCGGCAGCCTGTATCTCTTCCTGAAACTTAGCTTTCATTTCAGGAGAAACATTTTCATTATTCATCTCTGTACTAAGGTCCTCAACCTTTTTACTTAATTCATTCAAAGGAATATCTCCCTCGATCATTCTATTCTTATAATCTTCAATATAAGATATATCCTCACCAATTTTTTCTTGTATATTATTTATTTCCTCAATAGTTTGTATCCTATTAGGATTCTCCTTTTCTTCTTTCAGAAATTTGTATTTATCATACAAAGCTTTACTTGACTCCTCTAAAACAGACACATCAACAGGAGCGCCTTTATCAATAAGATCAATAGTGTTTAATACAGATTCAGGAAGATCATCTACGTAAGTTTCAGTTGGAAGGCCACGTTTCTCCCTTTCTTTTTTAACATATTCAATATTCTCATCAATCTTTTTAACAAGTTCGGATGAGCCTTTTTCTTCAGCTACTTCACGTATTTCTTCTAATGTAATATCCTTTGTTTTATCAGCAAACTCTTGATATTTAATCATTTCTTCAGGAGACATTTCACCCTTAACAGCTTTATCTGAAAGAGTATTAAGGTCTTTTACTGATTGAATAGGATTTGTTTTTTTTCCGTATACCTGGATACCTTTTGCTATTGCAGCAAAATCGGCTACCTCCATAAGCATAGCCCAATTCTCATGTTTCTCTGGATTAAATCCAAGCGCTTGTGCAGTTTTTGATACTGCAGCAAAAGGAAAGTCAACAACATCATTTACAAATTTTGCTTCATGATCAGGTAGAGCACTAGCCGCTTCTTTTATAGCACTTGTACTTGCCACAAATGCAGCCATTTCCGGAACAGCAACACTTGCACCAGCTAAAGCCGTTTCCCCCAAACCGGTAGCCGATTCAAGACCACCCTTTGTAAGTTCTTCAGCCTTGTCAGTAAACCCTCCAGTCTGACCACCTAAAGCATTTACTACAGTACCAATACCTTGATTAAACTTTTCAAGGCCGGCATTAACCCCCTGAGCTGCACCAGTAACCATATTAACAGAAAAGTCAACAATAGGCTGAAGAGATCCATACGGACGCTCAAAATCAGGCATAAACTTCGTTCTGTCGTCTACGCCTTCTGAAATATTTTGAAGCTGTTTTTTATCGTACCCCTTGGATGCTAAATGGTTGATATAAATTTCTTTATTTCTTTTTGCATTAGGGTTCGAATCCTGAAATATAGGATTTTTACTAAAATCTTCATTAACTTTAACAGATAAAGCTTCCTTTATTTTACTTTTCGGATCTGTAATAGATTGGGGAGCGTAGGCCGAGGCGCTTTCCGTTGATGGCGATGTAGCACCATCCGAACTCAATGATGATTCTGATGGATTTTTTTTTTGACACCTCGTTTCCTGGTGCATCATCAAATTCGTTATCAGATATACTTACACTACCCTTTGGTGCATCATCAAATTCATCTTCAGATATCGTAACTTTGTTTTCCATTATTTTTTAGTTTTTTCAGCCCACTTCTTGTTAAGGTAATCTATATCTTCCTGAGTTAATTTAGATTTATTTTTAGCGGACATGTAAGCATTTTTATATTCATCAAATGTTTGGACGGCACTATATTTAGCTTTAGCTCTCTCCGCATCAGTCATACTCGGACCTACTGTCGTACCTTTTTTAGAGTTTGGCGAATTATTATACTTAACATCAACCCCTTTTGGAGTATTTCCGTGAGCTATAGAAAACACATTAGGAACCTTAAACTTGTTTTTCATGATATTGTCAACATCAGTATAACCAAGTTCAATAACCTCTCTATACGGCTTTGATTCAGAATTTTTTACAGCTTCATCATTATCCTTCTTTTGTTCAGCAGTCAACTGAACAGCTGCCTTCATTTTAGTATTACCAGGAGTTTTCTTATCAATATAAACAGACAACGGCTTCACCCCTAACTGGCTTCCTGGATTTTTTGGATCCTGAATTAATATGTAAGGATTGTCTGTTGTATTTGTATATTCAAACTGAAAATTTCCAGTATTATCATCATTAGGAGAATACACTCCAGAAACTTTTGGCTCTTTTTCTGAAGAGCCTCCACCACCTGACTCCCACTCTGAAAGTTTTGGCTTAACATCAACCTTTAACTTATCAGCATATTTTTTCACATAATAATCAATAGGATTATTTGTCCCCAACTTATCACTAGCAGAAGAAAAATCATATTCAGCTTGTTGCATTTTAACAGGATCAGCTAAATCATCAATGATCATTTGATTTCTTTCTTCAGGCGTATTTGCATAAACCCCACGATTATCTCTACGTTTAGCTTGTTCCATAGCCCAAGGAGCCAATTTATCATTTACATATTGACCGTAATCAAAGTTCTCGGTCAAAGTAGTGAGAGGTTCGTTAAATTTACCAGCATTAGCCTTATCGAAGCTGTCTGCCTGTATCCTTTCAATCTCATCTGCCCTAGTATATTTGTTTGGATGCATAACAGCTTTCTGATACTCTGACATATTTTGCTTATGGCGAGATCCAGATATTGCAGCCTTTCTTTGGATATCAGCAATACGGTTTTCGAAGTCAACTTGCTTCTCAATAGGAAGAGTACCACCACGAGATTCTGAAAATGCTTTTTTAACATCATCATATAACGATTTTTGCTCACCTGCAAAGTAATCAAGATCAGCAGGACGTATTTCGCCTTTACCAATCTTCGAAACATCTGACATTAAACCAGACAGTTTCGCCTCTTTTTCGCGCCTAGCAAGCTCATCTTGTTGCTGTTTTTTAGCAATAGTCTGTTGAGCAAGCCTATTATCAAATATCTGTGCATCAGCTTTATTCAGGCCATAAAGCTCGGTCATTGCATCCGAAGGATTTACCTTATACATATTATCCTATATTTGAAATATCGTAATTGCCGCCTGAATAAATACCTTGCGGATTGTAATTTGGATCGTAACCATTGTAATTACCTTGACCCATATTATTGTACTTAGAATTATCTATGTACTGATTTTGTGTAGGCATTTGTTGTTGCTGAGACTTACCTCCACCACCCATGCCTGACATCCCCATACCAGCAGCGTTATTCAGATTTTGAAACAAAGCCGCATCCCTGGCTTGCTTTTGAGCTATACCTTCGTAATAAGGATTCAGTTTATTAACCTGGTACGCTTGACCTTTATAATCAGCCATTTGATTACGGAAGTTATACAATTGTTGCTGATTATTCATTCGAGCCTGAGCATCACTAGCAGCTAAATTTTGTAGCCCTTGATTCTGTTGCTGATTTATAGCAGCGACACCAGTCAAACCGCCTCTTCGTGAAGTAGTTTGTTGTAAAGCATAAGCCGAACTCTGCTGCAAATTGTTTAGATATTGCTGCTTTTGAGCCTCTGGCAAACCCTGCAAAGCAGACTGCTGAGCCTGATTAAGATTTTGATAGGCTTCTTCCGGTATCTCATACTTAGGCCGATTTTTTTCAGCCTTTTTCTGATCCCGTTTACCTTTTACGTATTGCACCCCGGCCATCGTTGCAGCCCCAGATGCTATGCCTGCAGCGACCCACGTCAAAACATACCTCCTTTTTTATTGTTAATTAACATGTTTCCAGCATTTAAAATTTTTAATATTACTTATAACAGACGCGACAACGCCAAAAATTTTACCAATTTCAATCTGTGTTAATCCATTATATTTACCACTCCGTATATCACGAACAATATCTTCAGTTATTTTTGCTCCAGGATGATCCTCACCATCCTTAAACTGCATCTTCCCCCTACCCTTTTCAATCATATCTTTTGAATTATCCGAAGGTGTTCCTAAAAATAAATGATTTGGATTAACACAAGAAGGGTTATCGCACTTATGCAAAACAGTAAGCCCAACAGGGTCAACTTTATTCTCTATAAAATACGAAATCCTTGATGCAACAAATGATTTATCTTTATTCTTTTCTACCTGAACATAAAACCTACCATAACCTCTCCTTCTCTTACCTCCGTTCCAGTTCCAACACTTATTCTCGTCAGACAGCACATCAACATTCCTCCAAAATCTTTTCATATCGGACTGTGACAAATTAGGCAATATATCAGTAGCTATTTCCAATTTAAAAGTTTTTTTATAAACGAAATAAATTTATTTTCATTTTTACTCTCAATAAATTTTTCATACTCCTCATACGAATCTGCAATAACAATAGATTCAAGTTCTTTCAAATCTTGTGTATTTGTTGGATTTGAGTGTATTGTAACCCACACCACATCCTGCTTTACATACAAAGCACGCTTAGTTCCTGCAGGAGAAATCATTGACATAGGCCCTTCTAAAGTAGTTGTGCCTTGTTCCGTTACCACATCAACAACCCCACTCAATAAAAAATTTGGATGAGCGTGTTTATGAAGCTTACCAACGATATAAGTTCCAGCTGGAATGCGAATCTCCCTTACATAAATGCCTTCACTGAACGTATGTTTCAAAGGACATATAGGCGAATCTCCAATAAAAGCACCTTCCTGGCTCTTTATTTGTTCCTCATATTCCATTATGCTTTTCCTTATACTCTTAGTATCTGGCAGCAATCTTTCTTCTCTTTTTTCGATTCCTTCAGTCATTTTACACGTTTTATCATATTATACAACGCAATAAGTATCAAAGCACTAAAACTACCAGAGAACCCAAAAAGTACCCACACAGGCTGAATTTCATGCAAAAAAGGATAACAAACAAGACCAGCCCAGAAACCACAGCATCCATGACAATTCAGTATACCATCCAAAAATGAAATTATTACATTTTTGTTGAACAGATATTTCTTTGAAATTAGTTCGCGAAAAGGCTTAAACAAAGATGAATCACATAGTATCCAAGTTAAACCGGCAGTAGATAATATAAATATTATTAAACTTTGCATGTTTCAAATATAAAAATTATTTCAAAGCAATTACAGTTTAGTAACAAAAAAATAAACGCCCCAAGTATTGGAGCGTTTGACCATAAATATTCTTCTATAGTCGTGGTAATTTTAATTACCTGAAGCACAAATGTAATTATTTATTACTTCGGTCGCTTGGAATAAATAAAACATTTGCAGCAAATATTTTACTATATACAGTTCCCTGATATTCCAATTTAACTAAAGCATATACACCCCTCATAACATCACCTTCAAACCTGGCGTTTGGCAATATAACCGGAGAAGGAACAATATTGGGAGTGTTATCGTTTTTCAATATCTCAGAGTACCAAACTCCCTCTATTAAATCAAAATTAGTATCCAGTAACCCGGTAGTTTGACCTGCAGGATTTTCATCACTTATAGGGGTTTCTATTGTAGCCGCCCAAGCATCCAAAGCCTCTAGTGACATAGCCTCATAAACCTTTACATTACTTGGAGCCGCATTGCAATAAAACCACAACTTGGATTTATACTGCACACCATAGTAATTAGCATATACAGCATTAGTATTGTGAGTATAAAGAGCACCCGATTTAAAACTAATTATATTAAGTCCATTAGAACATAAAAAATCTGGCAAATATGAGAAAAACGAACTCCAGGAGTTTTCGTCTTCATTAAATGCCAACGTTTCACCGGCAAAAGAGCCTCGACCATCCGATATATTTTGAAAGGAAATAATATACTCCCCAAACTTAACATCATAAACCCCATACACATTAACTCTTCCATTAAAAGCCAAAACTGCCGCACACTTATCTGTAAAATAGTTATGCATATTATAAGTCTTCGAAATATTAGTTATACCATCGTTCGAAAGCCTTAATACAGCGCCACGATTAACGTCAATAAAATACTTCGCATTACCATAAACAGCAAAACTCTCAGGATTCTTACCTATACCATACTCTCCTTCATAATATTTTGGTACACGCGGTAAAACTTCAGTTGATTGACCAACAAATTGCTCCCCCTGAGTCCCATTAAACTGAGTTTGCTGTATAGGAACTCCACTAACCTTTAACTCCTGGAATATATGCAACCACAACTTCTCATTGTAAAGAAAATATATTCCACCATACTGTGCTTCATATGTTTGAAAATTAGTATCGTAAACAGTACTCAGTCCATTTATAAATGTTTCAGGAATAAAAGACTCTGACCATATAACAGTAGATTGCCTGGTTATCCTTTTTGCAGCATCATCAACTTTGTTTGGTCTGGCATAATCCCACGCATTAGAAGTCCATAAATTTGAAATATTCATATTCTCCACATACATATACAGCCTATACACAACAGAGGATACAACCCAAGGCATATTTTGAAATATCCTAAAGCAATCGCCACTAGTCAACGTTCCAGTTGCAGCCTTATATACTGTACCAACTCCTGTATTAATTGTACCTGTTACTGTAAATCCAGCCGTAGAAACAATAGCATTTGTAGCATTTGCAGTAGTAACAATACCATATACACTATACCCTGTGCCAACCAGCTTAACCTTATCATTAATAACCAATCCATGGCCGGCAGGCAATTGAATAGTTGTATTTGTCCCAGCCGTTGCAGATGAAGTATACGAATTAATTAACTGATTACTTGTAGAAAAAGTATGAATTAAATTCCCGTGAATATCCTCATCTAAAGGAAAGCACTCACCAATTTCATACATAAACTCATTATCATTTATAACCGACTTAGCTGGAGTATAAATTTCAAAAATAACTCCAGGTGCTAAAGTTAAAGGAACATCCGATGTTTTCTTGATATGAATAATTCCTGTACCTGAATTATAAGATATTATCTCTGTATCATTAAAACTAAATAAAGCCCCTATCTCATTGTATGCAGGACCAGCACCAGAAACATTTGCTATAAACCGAACCCTGTCTCCTGGAGTAAAATCATACACCAAGCTTGATGCCCCATTATCAGACAAATAGATTCCCGTAATATTATTTATATAAAAAT
Organism: Bacteroidota bacterium; assembly: GCA_040388455.1. Taxonomy (GTDB): domain Bacteria; phylum Bacteroidota; class Bacteroidia; order 2-12-FULL-35-15; family 2-12-FULL-35-15; genus 2-12-FULL-35-15. The sequence goes on along the minus strand of JAZKBX010000120.1, from coordinate 27,319 downwards.
TAACATCAGTTGCAGCTGATGGAGTTACACTAAACCCCAAAACATTAACATAATCAATTGTTTGTGCCGTAAATTGAAAATATTTCGAAATAGCCTTATTCTTGCTCCTTACAACTTGATAATGAGTGGCCCACGATGGAGGCCGGTTATAAATCTCCATATTAACCTGTGGAACATAAGACATATCAGTATTTGGAGTGTAATGGGGTGCACCATAACCTGATTCAGTTAAAAAAGGAACATAAAGCGTTGTTCCAAACTTTCCATTAGGAAGCAACACTGTTGATTTCCCCCTCTGAATATTTGTAGTTCCTAACCTGCCTCCATGATCAGAATATATAATTCCATAACTATAAATACCACCAGACTTCAAAAAAGATGCAGGAGTTATCGTTGACCCAAAACCAGGTATATCTGCGATCTCAGGATATGATAAATTCATTATCATATCAATATCAACCGGATCCTGCCCTTCAGTTATAAGACCATCAACGATACGGCCATCAATAATTAAAGCTTCAGATTGAGAAGCCAGGGGAACAGAATCAAACAATTTAATACTTTCATTAATATACAATGGAGTATAATTTCCATCATTCAGAAACTCAAAACTATAAGTAGAGTTATCAGCAATATTAAGATTTGCTTTATCAAGTTCAGCAACCAAAGAAAACTCCAGGTTTTGAAGAAGATTAGTAGCCGGATTAAGTATCTGCCCTAACATTTTTACAGCAACCCTTATTTTGGTTACTATACTTATACCAGTATCTACAGTAACAGTAATCGTATCATCCTGAGCAACAATATCATTTCCAGTAGATACATCCTTTACAACAGCAGGAAAAAAATATTTACTCCAAGGGGACCACGAACTAACATCATTATCATCATAAACCAGCTGTGTTTTAAACACAGGATATAGCTTGAATAAATAATTAATACCAACACCGCTTATAGCTCTTTCGCTTGTAAATAAAGTACCCAAAATAACCACATCGGCTTCTCCAATAGCCACAGTTGAACAAATAAATTCAACTTTAACAGTATCCCCAGCAGTTAACGATTGATTAAACACCTCTAACGTTTTTGACACAGGAGTTGCACTCGATAAAGAAAAATTAAGCCCGGGATAAACTTGAACACCATTAACAGAAAAATAAGCCAAACAAGTATTATCCGCTGGAGGCCCTTCATTATTAATTAAAAATGTAGACTTAATATAATAGCCACCAGTTGTCCCTACGGTCCAAGTAAAGGTTGATATATCAAACTCGTTGCCAGGATCTAATATGTCCTGATCGTATGGAATTGTTTTAGGTATCCCACCTGGATCAGAACTTGTAAATAATAATGGAGTTACAGAATCAGCGCTAAATGTAAATACTGGAGCAGGTATTCCCGACCAAGCATACGTTGGACCGCAATCAGCAGGCTGCTTGATCCTAAATAATATTTCAGGATCAAATGGAGTTTTATACCCAAGAGTATAATTTCCGGCCATAAAATATTTACCTTTTTCGATATTTATTTTACGTGGCTCGTTATATACATTCGGATCGGAAGTTGATATGTAGCCATCAGTCCAATACAGCAAATGATTTAAACTATCTATTTCAACAATATCAATACCAGTAATAAGGTGAGTAGTCTTAAAATTAAGAATATTTGTTTGACCACCCAATATATTAATAGAATCCTGAAATACTTTTGCAATAGCACCTGTAACAGAATTATATTCAAGTATCAAATGATTAAATGATGTATTGTGAACGAAGTAATAAACCTTCTTAGTTTTCTTATCCTCAGCTGCACCTATAACAGTATTAGTTCCTGTCGGCAACGAAAACGTAACCACACTATTACCACGAGGTATCTCAGCTGATTCACTCTCTCCATTTTCAGAAGAAAATATACGCATATCACTTCTAAAGCGGCCCATACCATCTTTAAACGCTTCCGGTGAAGAATCCGAGTCCATCGGCCCGTTGAATAAAACTTTCTGTAGCATATTATTTAAAATCTAGGAGTCGCGGAGTTTTGAGTGCGAAGGGCTGCATACCATTCTTCAATCGTAGATGCACCGTATCGACTTTTAGATATTCTAAGAGCATTATAATAAATCCGTTCCCTTCTTAATTTTTCACCTTGTGAAGTGTTTTTGTCATTGTTAACATACATCCAATCTATCCATCTTTTAATAGTTTCAACAATATATGGATGAACATAAAAATCTCCATCAGAACTAACATTTATGTCAGCAACATATTCCATAATTAAATTAGCACCACTACGAATATTCATATTGGCAAGAAGAAGCTGGTTATTAGCTCTGTCTAAACGGTAGTAACCAATATTGTTATTACCACCCCCTAAGCCAAAAATAGCTCCCTCACCATTTCCGGAACCATAAAAATAACCGGCAAACGGCAACCCATTAAAAGGAAAATCTGAGTTATCGGTATTAGGATTTGCCACTTGAACACCACAATCGTTATACGAAGGCTTCATATTAATACTATTGTCTCTTCCAAGACAATGTATTCTGCCATCGGCACCCAATATACCTATCTTAGAATAATTCATAAAATCTTCCGGAAGGTCAACCGTATCATTATCATTTATAGAAAGCTCTACAATCTTAATGATACCATTAACATCCATATTTATTTCACGAAGACAAGCAACAGCAATAGTATAAAGACGTGCACGTTGATTTTCAGTTTTACCATTTATAGCAATCCACTCTGATACAACTGAATCTAATAAGTAGTTATTCATCTTTAATTAATTATTTCACGAACCTTTTCAATAGGATTTTGCTTATTCATATAAGGAGCCACTACCATAGATACAATATCATTTACAATATTAGGACCTATATTTAAAGGTTCATAAGGATCAATATCATCATAAGCTATCGCCAATTTCAACAATACAGGTCCACATGTTTCTTTTGTCATAATCGGGAACCACATTTTATTACCCTCAATTAAATACACACCACGACCACCCATAACTGAAGACTTCAAACCTTCATATATACCCCAATTATTAACCAGCACATAACTCTTTTTATCCTTCATCAACGAAACCCAATTAACACCCATTTGGTGAGGAAGAATCAAATATGTTGAAGGAATAGTAATAAACCATGCGTCACGATCACAGTCGCATTCAGGTTGAAGATTTGAAAATGTATTTAAAAAAGAACCATCAATAGATTGCTCATCAAATGAAGTATTTTCATACCATATCTTTTTAGCTACAGAACCATAAGCATCACCAACCTCGTCAACAAGTACCTGAATAGAAACTCTCTTTTCAGTTAACTGACGACACATTTCAGCGATTTTATAAAGACTTGTTGCCATTTTTTATAATAATGAATTTGATTCCTGTGAATACTGATTTGCAAATGCAGACAACTCCTTATCCTTAATATTACACCCAATAAGCTGAAGATATACAGCGGCCACAGAGTTTAAAAACGCAGGAGCCCATTCAAAATCTACACTTCCTGTTGGATTATATACCTCCCGGTTATTTACAATACTATAATTCCAAATAGGCTTAACCGGCTCTCTCCAATAATCCAACATAACAATACCAATATCCCTTGGCAAAAACCTGTATTCATTTGCGAACTCAGTGTACTTTGGAAATATTTTTGATGGCGCCATTAACTCAGAAGCAATGACCTCTCCCCATGCCTTATTTTCAACTAATTCAACCGGCCTTTCTTTACCATTATAATAAGAGCGGATACCAGCTGTATGTTGATAGTCTGCCGGATATGGTAAATACCCCGTATTAATATTCGGATTCAAAACAGCATTTACCAGAAACCATGATAAAAAATCTGACATATCTCCCGTTTTAAGAAATATATTACGATCCTTTTCAAAAATCATTAGCTGAGCCTGATTCGCAAATGAGTTGAATTGTGGCACAGTAATACTATTACCACTATTCACCTTATTTTGAACCGCTTGGACAAAAATTCTAAAAGAGTTAATATTTACAGACATCCCTTATTTTCTTTGTTTTTACAACCATTCTTATTACCCAAATACGCTAATCTCATTTTTGCTTTAGACTCTGGAGTACTTTTAGCGTCCCTTAATTTTTGCTTATGATTTTCGGTCATAGGAATACCTTTTCTAGCCTTACTCATTTTTATCTTTGATTCTTCAGAATGTTTTTTACCTAATCCGTTTTTATTACCTTTCATCGATTCACTCATTTTTCTTCGAGTTTCTTCCGAAGCAATATGAGTTCTCCCTCCCTCCTGCAAATTCAAGCCAAATTCACTATTAAAAGTCTGATATAATTCAATATAATAAGACTCTAAATTATCCAACTCCTCTCTAGAGCATTGACAAACAAGTTCAAATTTATGTTTATCTGAGCCATATTTTTTTAATGAAGAATGTAAATGCCTTTGTTTATGACAATGCAAAGACTTATAACTATTCCATCTTAATAAAACATTTACAGACTGACCAATATAAATCTTTCCTGAAGGAGACGTTATTTTATATATTCCACAAATATTTACCGACATTTATTTACAAGTCTATTATTTCATAAGTAATATAAATTTTCCCACCACTATTACCAGCAGAAGGATTACCTACCAAGTTCTTTATATATAATGCCTTATCAGCAATCAATTGAGTGTCTGTAGCATTTATTCCAGGAACGTTATTAAATCTTGACCACCTTGATACTGTTGAGTTTAAAGTATAAAATGTGCCTTGATACATATTTGCTGTATCGGTTATAAGTGAAATAATAACATTTCCACTATACGCAACACTATTAAACGTTAATGACATGCTTCCAGAAATAATACTTATCGCCTTACCGGCTCCAGGTGAAGCGATAGCTAACTTAGGAGAGCTGAATATATTTAATATCTCTTCTGATGTTAGAGTTATCTCTGCTTTATATATTTGTAAAGTATCTACATACTCAGATATTTCCTCTACAACCAATGCTAAAGCCGCCACCTCTTCCTGTGCAACAGTATTTACTGGACCCATTGGACCTTCTGGCCCCTGAATACCTCTTGGCCCTGGCTGGCAATTACAACTTTCACAACACATAATTATTAAATATTAAAATAGTTTTAAGCTAAGACAACTACCCTATAAGTACCTTGATTATTACCAGTTACCGCCCTTATCAATCCTGTTGAATTACTTATAGTAAGAGTATAGTCAGTTCCATTAATAAGAAGTGACCATGATCCACCGACACCTAATAACCAAATTTGGATATGTAAATCAACAAAAGGATTTTCAGTTGTCCCATCTGCCAGGCATCCTGCAGGAACTTCTTCACATGCAGTAAGAACAACCTCGGATATATCCAAATTTTGTTCAATTTCTTCTGTGACAAATTGTTTTGTAAACTTAAACGCATTCGTACCGTTTGTTCCGTTAGTTCCATTTGATCCTGCAGCTCCATTACAAATATAGCTAGTGCTTATTACATCGCTTGTCACCCCATTATACAGAATAACCTTTTGACCACCTGTTGTACAGTTTTCTCCTGGATCTTCTGATGTTATCGTTAAATAATTTCCGTTATTTCCAGCAGCCCCCTGAATACCTTGCTCTCCAGCAGGACCAGCAGGGCCTATTAGATACCCTAAGCCTATCACCCTTGAAGGGGTGTCTGGCCCACAATTACAGGCATTAGTACAATTTGTTAAAGTTTTTATTCTTTCTAAATAAGTACACACTTCATTACCAAGACCACAGCTTATAGCTAATTGCATAAGGCCGATATAAGACATAACCTCTTGGAAAATATTATCGTATTTAGTGAAAAGAACTTGATTAGTTAATCTGTACCCTTCTTTTATTGTGTCATAAGCTTGGACACAGCATAATATAGAACATATATAATCACAATCTACCTTAATTTCTTTCGATCCAGAAACAGAATCAAGGATTATAAATCCATTAACTCCAGAAACTACAGTATAAGTTAAATCTGCCTCAATCTCCGTTGTTTGTGTTCCTTGATAAAATGTAGATACAGCTATAACTGAAGATGATGCAGTAAAATTAACTACAGTAGGCGAGCCTTCACCATCTGATCCTACAGGGTAATCTAAAGTATGAGTACCACTAATTGTAGGAGATATGCTATTTACAGAATAATTTGTATAATCTACAGAACTAAACAAAGGAGTAATACAATCAATCCTTTGACGTATACACACCTCCGGAGAAGCGTGTTGGTAATTTACTATATTTGTTTTTGTATAATATACACTTAGATTAGAATCCCACACACGATAAACAATAGTGTAATTCCCTGCCTCAACAAGACCATAAGCATCTACAGGAAGAACTATTGATTGCTGACTAACAAGGCTTGCTATAAAATCTATATCACAATCAGCATTAGTAATAGCCGTATTATTATAAATAGTTGTACCACTTGGAGCTGTTATAGTAAAATTACCAACAACGTCAGCCAAAGGAACACCCTGGCCAGGTAGACCACTCGTATCTAAAAAAGTTATTAGCTTTGTTGCTCCTGTTATATTAAATGAAGTGATGAAAGAAACTGTAGTAGCCATGAGGTGTAATTGTTTATTTCAAAAATACCACTCGCATTTTAATATTTAAAATATGTAACAAAAAAACGGGCCTTGAAATTATCATCCAAGGCCCGTTTTTAAATATTTCTAATATTTATTTTTATTCCTTAACTTCCGCAACTGGAGTTTCAAGAACTTTTCTTTTTAACACCTGAAGCATAATTTCATTGTCACGAAGACCTTCAATCATACCATCTTCCTTTTGGAAAGAGCTATCCATAAATTTCCACCAAACATTATTTTTGCTTATAACAACAATTCCTCTTTCAACAGCATCTTTAATCAACGTTCGAAGCTCTTCAGTTGTGTCAGTTGGACCTTTTACAACTGGAGCCTCAAAAACCATTGGCTTCTGACCTGTTGCAGCAGAAAAACCTTCTGACTCCTTTGGAAACACTAAATCCCTGATAGCGTAATACGTCTTCTCTCCTTCCGAAGAGAATGATTTAGCAATAAAATCAGCTAACACTTCTTTGCCTGAAGCAGCTACACTAATCGGTTGATTAGGATTATCAGACCAAAATAAACCATTGATGGCAGGATTTTTAACAATTATTTCCTTGTCAATAGCAGCCTTCAAAACCATAAGGCGCTCAGTTTTAGGATCTTTTAACATCTTTTGGAATGCACCAGGATCTCTCTCAGCAATTACAACAAGGTTATGGCGTATCTCATCAGTTGAATAAGACATGTGCTCATGCGTAAAAATAACGCTAGCCAAAGGCTTAACTTCAGTCTCCCAATCAGCAGTGTAACACCACTTTACAACATCGAACTTTTGTTTATTTACAGCAATAGCTTTTTGAGCAATTACAGATGTATCAACAAGTTTAAATTTTGGGAATTTTTTTGGATTTCTTTTTTCATTGGTTTCGTTCTGATCCCAGGCAAACAAAAATTTCAACAATGTACTATCAGTACCATCTACCTGAAAACGACCTTTCACAAAATTCGCATAAACAAGTTGTTTAGGGAATTTATCATCAGGCTGCTGTTCATCAATGAAGATACTATTTTCGCCAACACAATAGCGGATTTTGCGAGGATATTTAACTATCTGGTTTCTCTCTGTTTTTTCAGCAGTTATAGTTCCAACTAATGGAATAGGAACAGCTAAAGGAAACTCTACAGTTTTACCAGTTTCTTTACTTCTCATTCCAGGGGCAGGATTGCCCTGTGAGTTATTTCCAACTTGTGGATTTTTTTTGATTAACTCAAAAACGAAATGTTTTTCAGAGTAGTCGCCAGATAAAAAATCGGCATAGGTGCCTCTCGGCTTGTTGATTGGTTCCATTTTATTTAATTAAATTTAATTTAAACTCTACTTTTTTAAAATAATTGGGCGCAAAACATTTAAGAATTGCGCCCAATTTCAACTATAGGTTCTCTCCAGTTAAGGTCATGAACCTGTTGGCTCCAAACCCTTCAAATGCGCACTCAGAGCGCATATCAACCTTAGCGTAGTCGCCATTGTTAGTATATGCATTGCTTCCGATAGCACCACCTGTTAACGTCTCGATCCACTCACGGTTGAAGCCGCCTTGTTTCAAGTAATTAACTCTCATTGGAGGACATTCTACTTTTTCTTTTTTCTCTGCACATACGTACATGTTGCTTTCCATTGGCACCATGAATGCGAAATTTTTATACACAGAACTTACGTTTCCAGCCGTAGTTGGATCGTTAAATACTGAATACACTTTTCTGTGGAAAGTATAACCTAAAACTTCAAAGTCTCTTAGGTCAAGTTTCACATACGCATCTTTTGATCCACCAAGGGCATCATAAATGATACCGCCATTTTGCATTTCAGTGCGGATAAATGAGCTTAACATTTTATCTACAGAGATCGCTGTGTACAAGCAATTTTCAGTTGATGCAGCATTTTTGCTTAAAGTATCAATGATTATATTTTGGAAATCATCCAAGGTCATGCCTGTAGTAAGGTCATACACCGGTGTGTTACCGAATGATGCCGCGAACTGAAGCAAACCATTTGTTTGTTGATACTGTGCAGAATAATTTGCCGGTAAAGTTGTAGAGTTCGTTACAGACTCACCAAATACCAATGAGAACTCACGGTAGTTAACGAATTGTTTACGAGCACCCATTTGGCCTTTAAACCACCAGTTAAACATTGTCTGTCCATCAGGAGCAGTAAATGATAACCAAGTTGCTTGAACCATTGCAGTACCAGTTGTTTCGTGAGCATCTTGCATGATCTCAGAATTCCAATACACAACATGCTCTCTCCAGTTGTTTGAAGTAATTTGCTCCTTGAAACCTTCTGGAATCGAGATACCTAAACTCCAGATTTCGTCTGTAGAAATTGTAGTTGGTAAATCCACTGAACCGGTTGGAGTTACAGTAAAAGTAGCACCTGACACTGCAGTTACTTTACCTCTTACGTTGCCTGGGAACACTAACACTTCGTGAACACGAACAGGAACAAGAGTTGCACCACCTAATGATGGAAAACCTGTAGTACCTGTAGCGATATACGGTAATTCTACGGAAGGCCATGAAGTGATTGTATCACCTGACACTACAGTATACACAACAGCTCCTAAAGCCGCCTGAGTAGTACCAGTTGCGTGAATGATCGCGTGTAAACGATCCTCTTCCATGTGACGACCAAAATTAGCCTCTACATAATTTTTACCTCCTTTTAACTCATCGAATAAACCGGAAATATCCTGAGAACCCCAAACTTTCGCTTCGCGGGCATCAATATACGGTTTACGCTGATCGTAAATAGAGTTAGATGCAACCCAATTGGATTGTGTCGCTACCTGAACTGTTGATGGTGTTGAAAATGAATACATATTTTTTGTGGTTTCTTAAACCCTTTTTTTAGATTTTTTTAGATTATAAAACTTTCATGTTTCGAATAGCATCAGCCTGAGCTTCGGCTACCGTTGTAAATACTTTGCCTTGAGGAGTAACCTCAGCAGGTTTGAAATTTGTGTTCTTTGATGTCTTTTCAATCACTAACGCCCTTTGTTCTGCTCCAGCGGAATAAGATAAAGCCCTTGCTTCATCAAAACTCTTTGCCTTTAGCATCATAATAGCAAACGCTTCATGATCTCTACTTCCATCTTTTTTGTTAAACTGATCAAAAAAAGCATTTGAGTTTCTTGGCAACTGTTTCATCATTTCTCCAACTTCTTGAAGCGATTTTGCTGATACCGGAAAATCAAGAACTGATTCAACCACTTTATCTGTCTCATCCTTATAGCTAATCGGAGTTGACAGTTTTGTTATTTTACTTACTAAATTAGAGTCAACAAATGTATCCCAATTTTGTAACTCGCGTCTCTGCGTTTCGGCCATTGCCTCTACCTCAGATGGGTCAATTGTTTTTTCTAATACTCGTTCGTTTTTATAATTCGTTAACCAGGATTTTGATTCGTTTGAATCACGAAACATTTTCTCTCTGTTAGCGATATCATCTTCTGTTAAATCAGCAGCTTCTTTATTGGTCCACTCATTAACATTGTATTTTTTATTTATTTCGTAACGTATAGTACGTTCAGATAATCCTTTTCCTTCTTCACCGCGTTTCCACTTCTCGAAAAGAATATCTTCTACTTTATCCATTTTATCAAAGTCTAAACTTTGAAGTTCAAGGAACTCTCTACTCGTTACATCAACACCTTTTTCAGCTAAATCATTAAGGTGCTTTATTTTTTCGTTTGCGAAAATTTCTTTTGGTGTTAACTCCACCTCAACATCTTCCCACTTTTTATATTTACCTCCAGAACGCTCTGCCAAATAATCTTCAAAAGTTTTTTCTACTGGTGGTTCTACTGGAGGAACTGGTGGTTCAACCGGAGGAACTACTGGTGGCACAACTGGTGGCGGCTCTACTGGTGGTTCTACTGGAGGAACTGGTGGTTCAACCGGAGGAACTACTGGCGGCACGTTAGCACCTATATGTTCTGCATAACTAGCTGACATATCAGCTGCTATCTTTTGCTCAATTGTTAATTCGTCAGGCATTTTTATTTAATTAAATTTAATTTATATATCACAAAAATAATTTCTCATTACATTCATGTAATTATTGTAACAAAATAATGTAATTATTTTTTTGCAGGCTCCTTCTTAGGTGTAACAGCAGCCTTAAACGCTTCATGCTTCAACTTACCTTCATGATCAATATGTGATTTCTCAATAGCACCTTCTTTTGCAATATGAGCTTCTTCCAATTTTCCAGTAGTGCTGATCTCCTGAACTTGAATAGCTCTTCCAGCATTAACTTGTGCCTGCTGAATAAGCCCGGAGTTTTTACCCGCGATTTCCTGCATATTTTGTAAGTGCTCTTGTTCGCTTAACCCTCCTTTTAACTGATACTCAAACTGCATTAGCTCCTTTTTAGCTTGATTCTCCAACTGAAGTTCCTGCTGCTTCATTTGACTTGCAACCTGAGCAGATTGTTGTTGGGCTACAGCATTTTCCTGTATAGCTGCTGACTGCAATTTAATAGCCTCTTTAATGTTTTTCTTTTCAAGGAAAACCATTAGCTGACCTGCTAATTTAACATTAGTCTTCAGCTGCTGACGAACACGAAGCGCATCGGAAGATGTAAGAGTTTTATTTGCAATACCCAATTCAATGTGCCTATTAATAGCTTGCATTTCAAAATCATCTGGCTGAATTTCCACACTGATAGCCGCAGATGAAAAAGGCACATCCCGCCCCATAGTAAGAACATCAACATTAGACTGACCAATAGCCTCAGCCAGAGCTAACCTAAACGAATCATTACCTAACCTCAAACAATCCTGTATCATCAAACCTACACGCTTACCTGTACCTTCTATAAGGTTTGTTGCAGCCATATACTTAGGACGCATACAATCATAAGTAGCCTGCTGAGCCATTTCCTGTGTGCCAACCAACACATCCGTTTTAGGAGAACTAGCATCTACAGCAGTATTATATCCAACTACCTCATTCATTTTGTTTATGCCGTAATCCATAACGCGCATGAAATCCATAAATGCAGGACCTATACCTCCGTTCAACTCTTTAAATGGAATGTTTATTGGTAATCCATCTGGACCTTTATCTGTAAAAATAATATTACCGGTTTGCTTATAAAGCTTAGTCCAATCAGTAGGCAAAGCTTTACCCTCACCAGCGCCATTTACAACTTCAAGTAATGCATTCTGGTTTATAGCCATACCTGGAGGCATAGCTTCTATAAGAAACTGTTGAAGCTTCAACCAGGCTAACATTACCTGTTTTTCAATAGGAATCATCCGCTGAACATCCGACTTGTTCTTATTACCAATCATGTTAGGCATGATTATCTTCACTGGCAACTCTGTCTCAGGACTATAACCACCAGGAGTTGGATCTCTTTCAACATTTTCAGACATCTTGTAATCCCAAATAATATCTGTACCCGGAACCCAAAACCCTTCAAATCGAACAAGTTTTTTTCTTCTTACAACATCAACATCTTCAGTCTGCTCACCAAAAGTTTTTTCTTTTGTGTCAGCAACATAATCTCCTTTTTTATCTTCAACACGAACCCTTCCGGATACATTAGTTTTAACAGCCTTTACAGTATTAACTGGAGTTAAAAAGTAAAAGTTAACCAAATCAATATTGAAGTTTTGAAACTGCTGATAAGCTATTTCACCGTATCTACCAGAATATGCTTGATAATTCAAATACCAATCACTATTCCACGGTAAATTATTATTTTTTCCTGCATGACACTTAGCTATTGTATATAGCTGCTCATCAGTAAGTCCTGCATTCATTTTAGCAAGCGCTCCTATAGTATAAGTTTGCAGCAAACCAACATAAGGGATATCTTTAAAATCCTCTTCTACACTATTCGGGTGAATTAATTTTATGTGATCCCATCGTTTTACTCTAATGTTTTTATTCTCATCATAATATCGCCATATAGCAGTTTTTTTATCTACAATTAAATCGCGATAAATTTTAGGAACTGACTCTTTTTCAAAATTATTATTATCGAAAACCCACTTCAACGCAAGCTCCATAGCCTCAGCCTCATCCAACTTAAAATTCATCTGAAGATGAAGCTCTTTTTCATCCTCGTCTTCTGGAACGAATTTACCTTTTGGAATCAATGGAATACCTGTTCTTTTTTCAACCTCATCAGAATGCTGTTTCAAGAACATATCTGCACGCATTTCATCACGGGCATCATCAAATTTTGACCTGGATACTGTATCGGTAGGATTGCATTGGAATCGCCATGGCTTATTTGTAAGCTTACCAACCATATTATCTACAATAGTCGGTATCCTGCAAATAGCTGAATAATCAAGGTTAAGGAAGGACGTATCACCCTCCATACCCATTCTTGGTTTATAAATATTTGTACTGTAAATACCCTCAGCCCACTCCCTGTTCATGAAATACTGGAGCATTGTTGGGTTGTTAATGGGGTAGTTTAACGCATGCAACGAATACATTGCCTTTACGTACTCTAAACCAAATCTTTCAGTTTTCTTTTCCTCTAATGACTCAAAGTCGCTGGGAAAGGCATTATATTTAGCTTTAAGGTCAACTGTCATTACAAAATAGGGATATTTACAAACTTATTAAATATAAAATCTAAAATTAATTTTGTAACAATAATTCTATATACGCTCACTTACATCACCATTTAACCTGAATTGAGGAAATAAATTCAAGTTCTTAATGATTTTTTTCTTTGGAATATACTTCCTTGCCCCAAGTAAAGCAAGCCCAGCGCCTACCATACTATCATATTTTGTCCAATCATCATCTACATCATAATCTAACCAAGTCTGAAGAAGTTTATTAAAATAACACTTTCCCATATAAGGCTGCTGACCATCTTCCTGAATCATCCCCACCCGGTTAATTATATAGCTTTCAGTGGCATATACTAAACTCTGTCTTGACTCGGACCCGGACATAGGGATACCCCAATCCTCTGTCATTTTTCTGGAACTGGCAGTCTGAGTTTCTTCTGGCCTACGCATTAAATAATTTTCATACCCTTTTGACAAGAAATAATTAATACATCCAATTTTATTGCTTTCAATCAATATTTCGTGTCCATAAAATATTGATTGCATAAGCATATCTTCAAACATAATCTCAGACTTGTTTGGCCGGTTAACGTATTCGCACACAAATATTCCTGTATCATAAGGATTCAACGGATCAAACTTTCTAAAAACATAACTTGCAGCATCAGACTTTCTATCATCAGCAGTTGTGTTATTATCATAAGGATCCAGTCCAGCACAACTAAGGTCTACATTTCCTGGAGACTTTTTACCAGCATTAATAATAGTCTTATTTCTTAACTCATTTGGAGGAAGCCACGACAATAACCACTTCCCATTCTCATCCGGGTTCCACCCAACAGTTCCATACTGAACACCGCCAATCCAATAGAAATTACCTCTCACCAGCTGATTAACAAGGCTTTGGTTATACTCTAACTGATCTTCAACCCTTTGGGTATCATATACAGCACGCTTCGTGTCAGATACCCAAATATCTTTCTCTTCAAGAGGAAACTTTCTTTTCTCGGAATTCAAGTCACTACCTTTCAGGGCAGATCTTTTATTTAAAAAAAATGTTTTCGCTTTTTCTCTTAAAGAATACCCGTATTCATCAATAAAAGACTCGCCATTCATTATCTCAATATACCCATAATCAGAAGGCTTAAATAAACGATAAAGACCGCTAACCGTATATCCGTTACCATCCCTCTTTTTTGGGTTTGATTTATCCCAAACCAACTTACAATTCTTACCACCCTTCTTCTCCATTTCCTCAACGGTAGTGGTCGCTAAAATCTTACCCCTACCGTACTTACCCCTTCCTGCCCTCAATGTTTCACGCATAACCTTCATTCTGTCGTCAACATTAACTTCAACCGTTTTACCAATTTCATCTTGAAGGATCCTGTGATAATTGTCCCCATCACCAGCAACCTCTCCAGAAGACAGATAGCTTAGAAATGAATCTAAAACATCAGATGTTATTTTTTCTTGTGTTTTTGAAGTTCTAACAGATGGCTCCATAAACTCCAACACCTTTGCTGGCCTACTAACTCCAGTATCAATAGGCTTAAAGAAAGAAGGCAAATACTTCCATGATTGAACAAGTTTATTGAAAACTTTTCTTGCATCAGGTTCTGTTTTTGATTGTATAGTAGCAATTACATTATTCCTTCTTGAAATAGGCTCATAAAGAATACAGGTCGCTTTGTAAGTTTTACCCTCCCCACGGTGAGTTATATAAACAAGTCCATCACACAATACATCTTTCTCACACATATCCCATACATAGAAAAAATCTCTGTCAGCATCTGTAAACAATGGATACCCAGTGTTTATTCTCCACCACGAAACATAAAAATAATTTATTCCGGTCATAAACTCTATGTTACCGTTATTGTAGAACCAATACCCGTTCAGCCTTCTATCCCACTCCCTTGATATGTATTCCTTTCGTTTTTCTGGCGCCCAAGACTTAAAATCTTTTGGAACATCTGCTCTACAAAATTTCTGATCCTTTTGTGGAAGTTTATAATTGTCTATTTTATTGACAGGTGGGCACTCAGGAAGAGTTATAATGTAATCTCCTATTAAACGTTCACGAACAAAATCTTTTGGCTTCTGAATCATTTTTATCCCCTCTCCTTTAAAAATTGCTCTACACCATCCTCCTTAACAACACCTTTACTCACTTCAACAATTTCTTCTGGACTCATTTTAGATTTAAAATATTCCATTTCAGAATACCACACCTTCAACTGAGCTGTGAATTTTGCCGCCTGCTTAAACTTGGTTTCTCCTTCAGGAGTAAATACATCAAAAACTATATTTTTCATTTGATCGGTTCCATTATCAACCATTCTTTTTAATGAAATAAATGCTTCAGCGTAAGGAGTTTTTAACTGATCTTCAAGACTTGAAATATATTCAAGGACTGACTTGTCCTTTACTTTTGAAAGGTTTGGCTTATTCATTTTGAAGTAATAAATTTAATTTAAGTACTTCAAAAATAAATAACAAATTTGTAATTAATGATTCTGTAACAATTTTACAAAACAAAAAATGGAGTCCAATTTCTCAGACTCCATTTTTACCTTAAACAACAATCGTAATTTTATAATGCATTCACACTTGTTTGCACCTGAACAATGGTTTCAGCCACCTGCAATTTAATAAACTCAGTCTTACCCTCATTATATACAAGTATGCTACCCAAACCGCCCGTTAACACAAGAGTCGGGAAGCTTGTATAACCTCCACCTCTTACAGTTACCGTTCCTGCTGTTATAGATTCAGTAGCTACGTTAATCGTTACAGTTGCAGCCAATAACGTTCCACCGCCACCAGTAAATGATACAGTTGGAGTGGTTGTATATCCGGAACCTCCATCAACAACAACAATAGAATCACCTTCCATCACAGCCGTTGCTGTCGCGCCCGTTCCTGCACCACCACTTATTGTAACAGTTGGCATTGAGCTGTATCCGGAACCATTAGCTCCCAACACAACTGTATTTACACCCCATGTTCCAGTTAATGTAGCACCTGTTCCAGAACCGGAAGAAGATGCTTGTGAAATAGGATTTGATGGCAACACAGTGTAAACGCCAGCAGTATTCACTGTCAATGTATTCACACCAAATAAACCTGTATTAAATGTTGCACCAGTACCAACACCAGAAGTAGCACTTTGAGTAAATGTTGTAGAATTTACTGTATAAGAACCTGCAGTAGAAATTGAGAAAGTAGTTACAGCACCCAACGTTTCGGTCAATACAGTTAATATTGCCGGAGTGCTAAATGTACCCCCAGCAAGCGTAATTGTATCACCTGCAACATAACCAGAACCAGTAGCATTTACAGCAGCTGATACAAGCTTAGTTGTGGCAACAGTAGCAATAGCAGTTGTAGTACTTGTTCCACCAGCCAATGTAATTGTATTTGTTGGAGCGTATCCTGTTCCAGCGGCCGCAACTACGGATGATAACAATTTCAAAGTAGATGTAGCCGTAGCTCCAGACCCACCACCGCCTGTTATAGCAACAGCAGGAGCAGATGTATATCCTGTACCAGCAGCACCAACAGTGTAGCTTTCAGGACGCATTAACAGCTGCAAATCTGCTTCAGCACCAACAGCTTCAGAAGAAACTGCAGAAATTTTTTCATTATTAATGTATCTCGTTCTTGAAGGAATTGAGATAGTAGCCTGAGTGGTAACAGCAAAAAGGTTGTCTGTTGCCGCCTGGAAATTAGCAGGAGTAGGCAATGAACACTTATAAATAGCAGGAGAATTGACTCCAGCATCATAAGTTACAGCAGTTAATAGTGGAGACGAATTAGATAATGCGTCCACATATATAACCCGGTCAATATTCAAATACACCACCACACTAGACGCCAACGTTATTGGTATCATCATATTAACACCATTGCTTATACAAGCAGTATTAATAGCCGAAACCGTTTCAAGAACTCGTCTTTTAGTTAAAGTTCCGCGTTGGCTGATATAGGTTACTTCAGCATCAGTTGTTGCTATTGCTGTAAAAGAAATTATCTGACAAGAGGAAACCATAAATACGGCACCACTACGGTAATCAGTTAATTGTATGAGTTTCGAACGATTTGAGGCCATTTGGTTTTATTTTTTAGATTATTACTAGTATAGAAACAAATTTATATAATAATATTTTCTACACAAATATTGTAACAAAAAAACCCGTTTAAGATTTTGGCCTTAAACGGGTTTTTAAACAATTTTAAAATTTTATTTCAGCGCGTTTACAATAGCACAGAATAAAGCATCCTTTTTTTGCTGAAACTCAGGAAGTTCATTAAAGGGAACAATACAAGGGTGTGTCTTTTTTTCAGCATCCTTCACTTCACCATAAACCCAACCTGCATCAACCTTATCTTTCATCCACACATTGTGTTGTGCATCTTCTTTAGCGTCCGGGTTATCTAACTTAAATTCAACACCCTTAACAGCAGATTCTGTTTGCCACGCCTCTGCTTCATTCCAGTCTTTTTGAGAAAAATCTCCATTCCCCTCACACCAAACTTTGTTTGCCTGGTGACAAACAATAGCAATATCAATAACTTTTTTACTTGGCAATGTAGCCGTAGATGTTTCCATTTTTTTGTTTTTATTTAAATATTAATTACTAATTAAAAAAATTCACTTATAAGTTAAGCCGTTGGCTTTAATTCTACCAACAACACATCGCTATTGATAATTTGCCCGGCAACACTTGCAGCATTTTGAAGAGCACATCTCACAACCTTTGTTGGGTCAATAATATTTGCCTCAATCATATCAACATATTCACCAGTTTTAATATTAAACCCTTTAGTTCCGCTTTGCGCCTGAACAGTATTAAACACTAAGTCAACATTCTCACCAGCGTTAGAAAGCATCTTTCTCAGTGGAGCATAACAAGCATTTACAATAATATCAATTCCCGTTTGAGTGTCTGCAGATACATTTTTAAATGTAGAATTTTGAACAGCACGAAGCAAAGCGATTCCACCACCCGGAACAATTCCTTCTTCAATGGCAGACTTAACAGCGCGGTTCGCATCATCAACGCGATCATGTCTTTCCTTTTGCTCCAAATCAGTTGCACCACCCACATAGATAACACCAATACTTCCGGATAACCTGGCAAGTCTTCTTTCGTAAATCTCTTTTTTCTGAAGATTACTGCCGCACTCATCAATTATCTTCTGGATGCTACCTTTCAACTCTTCCACAGCCGACTTTTCACCAACTCCCTCCATAATCAAAGTAGAAGTTCTGGAAACAATAATTCTATTGCACGTTCCAAGATGCTCCAAACGAGCATGCTCAGGTTTTAATCCAGCATCATCAGCAATAATCGTAGCTCCAGTAAGTGTAGCTATATCAGTTAACGCCTCCTTTTGATAAGCATTTGGAGCCTCTATAAGACAAATTTTAGCTCCTCTTTGAGTTCTGTTAACAACCATTGTGTTATGAAGCTCTCCACCGAAACCTCTAGCAATAATTATAAGAGGCTGAACTGTGAAGTTATAAATCTTAGAAAACTCTTCCATCAAAGGAAGAACCTCTTTAACTACATTCAGTTCATAATCAGCAACAAGAATAAGCGGCTTGTCATATTCAACAGTCATTTTATTAGGGTTAGTAACAAACCTGTCGTTTGAATATCCACGAGGCATTTCAGACCCTTCCAAAACAGTTATATAAGTATCAACAGTGTGAGATTTATCAATCGTCAAAACGCCTGAATGGCCTATTTTCTCATAAGCCTCAGCAATCTTACTCCCTATCTCTACATCATTATTTGCCGAAATAGTCGCTACACTTTTAAGGGTTGCACTATCTGTAACAGGAATTGAAAGAGTTTTCAGTGCCTCTACAACAGCCGTAACAGCCATTTCCATTCCAGCCTTTATAGCCTGAGCGTTTGCTCCAGGAACCTCGATTGCATCCAAACCTGCAGTAATCATACTTTGAGCCAATACTGCACTTGTAGTGGTCCCATCACCAGCATCATCAACAGTTTTTTGTGAAGCAGAACGAATCATCATCACCCCAACATTCTCAACTTCATCTTCAATGAAAATTGCTTTCGCCACAGTAACACCATCCTTTGTTGCGATAGGCATGTGACCATAACCTGGAGCTATAATAACACTTTTACCTCTGGCACCCAAAGTGCTTCCAACAGCATCAGCCGCCAGGTCGATACCTTTTTGTAGTTTTTTTCTTGCTTCCTGATTAAAATAAGCTTTTTTAGCCATGATTTTTAAATTTAATTTAAGTAAATTATTTGATTATTATTCTGATTTTAAATTTGTTAAGTCAATAACATCATCTTTCAAAGGAACAGGATGATTTACCTTAAACTGATCATTCTCCTTCACAATCCGAGACACCTCCAACTCAAACGTATCAGTCCTTAGGACAACATATTTTTGAGAAGCATTAGCCTCGTTAGCATACTTTTTCCAGCTTTTATTTAGCGTATCATACGCAATTTGGTTTTCTTCAGCAGACTCAGTAAAATTATTGAAGTAAGTACTCAGGTAAGTATTGAACCTATCAGTGTAATGCTTACCAAGTTCTGCTGATTTTTTTTCAGCAAGAGCTACACGCTTTTTAAATATCTCTTTTTGCGCTCTTTGAAGCGGAGTTAAAGAGGCATCTATCTGACTCTCATCATACTTAATCTGTCTTTTTAAAGATTTTACCGATTTGCTTCTTTTCATAATTTTAAAGTATTACAAGGAGATCACCCTCCTTTACAAGTACGTAATCCACCCCATTTATCTCCACGGTGGTAGCAGAGTGTATGCTATAAATAACCTCATCACCGACCTGAGCTGTCATTGGAACTAACTCACCAGTTGTAGATGTTCTCCATCCAGGACCAACGGCCACAACAGTTCCTTTGCATGGCTTAACTCTTTCACTATCTGGAATCAATAAATTAGCTATCTCAGACTCTCCTTCTGCCTGCTTAATTATTATGCGGTCAAGTACCGGCTTTACACTTAATTTATTCATATTTTTTGTAAAAACTTATATAGTTCATAATTCCATTTAGCATCATCCAAAGCATTGTGTTCGTTGTTTTGTTTTGGGTAATCCCCTCTTTTTTTTACTTCATTTAATTTTTCATCCAAAGATTTCCAACAAGGATCATTATTTAAAAGCTTAAACCTTTCATCTAACACCTGTTTTAAATCACGACAATACATTGGAAAACCTTTTGGTAAATCTATCATCCTACCAAACAAAGAACAAAACAATACCCAATCGTAATCACAGTAGTATCCATAAAATTCAGGCTGAGCGAAATAATATTCACCGAAGTCTTTTACATTATGGGAGTCAAAATGCTTGGATAGATACGAATCTTTATTTCTAAATTCCGAATTATTATATGAGGCACAATGAAACCCTAAATCGGGATTAATAAAATTTACTATATCTTCAGCTATCTGCTTATTTGATTTCCCGAATTTTTTAAGCAAATATTTAAAAGCACCATCACCTTTATCATAATAATGCATATTTTTTTCTGGAGGAGTCAACTTTTTATATAACTCCAACTCTATTGGATGTACAACATTGTCATCCACCCATTTATCTGCATTTTTACGATTGAACTCATTGCTAACAGCATAATACTCTCGTCCATCCTCAGCTATAATACCTACACTAATTAAGTCAATAAAATGTCTTTTCTTTCCAAATAAAGGTTTGTGGAACCCTTCAATAAATTCAGTATCAATAAAGTATTTCATATTACAAATTTTATATTCTCCTCATTTATAAACGAATAGTCCTCACCTTTCCAACTTAACACTGAAGCTACTCCATTAAAATATGTGATCCTAGTTCCTACAGCAATACCTGTTGTTCCAGACTCCATAACAACACCAACTCTCAATGATGTATTAGCATATATCTTTTCAAGGCCGCCAATAAAACCAAGCTCAGTAACATCCTTAACAAGAAGCTTGTTTCTAAATGTTGTAAGCTTGCCTTCACGCTTGATGCCAATGATATTCCTAAGGTGCATTTTATACAACTCATTTCCAGCAATAACTATCTCATAGTCAGCGTTCTTTGTGAAATAAACTATATCGCCAACCTTAACACCCTCCTTTGCAACAAGAGCAGATACAGCCATCACAGTTGCATGCTTTCCAGAAACTTTGCCTGGAATATGAAACCCTGGAAACGTTGTGTCCGGCTCAACTATTTTATGGCAAAAGAACACATCCTCCAAAGGCTCTAATTCACCATTTTGGATTCGGGCAAATATGTTATAGTACTGGCAAAAAAATATGTTATTAGAAAATTTATTTCGCTCCTGGCAAACAAGATGATTAAACACAATCTCATCACCAACATTTAGCTTCGTTTCGTATTTATATTCAGAGCCGACACATATTGGCAGCGAATTAATTCGACCAACCTTCGTAGCTAAAATTTTAGGATTGAAGTCAGTATCAATAAACTCCAGACCTTTTATATTTGGCCGAACAAATTGATCACTAACTTCCACTAAAAACTTGTTTCTGGCTATTCTCATTTAATTTTACTTTTTATACCCTTATACACGACACAAATAAATAAAACTAAAAATGGAACACATACAATAAAAGACAACCACTCCATCATACCTTAATGTAATTATGCTTTTCGTCCGGAACAAAATATTGAATTTCATCAGGCTCTTTTAGGTAAGTTTTCCAAACGAAAGGAGTACCGAGATTTCCTTTATCATCTTTCTTGGCACACTGAACATGGTACTCATATTTTCCAGCAGAAATCCACTCCTGAACAATCTGAATAACTTCAAGATTTTCACGCCCACCAACCATTTTTCCAACAGTTATTTCAAAATATGGTAATGAAGGTATTAACCCCCACTTTATCAATCTTATTTCTCCTGTAGCACGCATGCGGCAAATGTAATATTTAATTTAATATAAAATAACATTTTTGTAATATTTATTTAGGTGGATACAAAACAGCATAACGCTCCTTCAACTCCACCTCTTTATCAAACACTTTTTTCCATCCGGCTTCAACACACCTGTATCGAGCATTGTCATAATCATGGTGCTGTTTAAGGCTTCCAAGTACAATGTTCTCTTCTAACAATTTAAACTCCGGATACTTGTTTTTACCCTTAGCCAGTATATGCAGGAAGTAGCAAACATTAAAATCTCCAAGGAACTCACCATTAATTTCAGAATACGGACCTCTCTCGGCCCATATCTTTTCAAACACCGGTTTTTCTCCGGTCGGTTTCTTTTTATAAGACAACCCCTTCTTTGCCTTTACAGCCTTCTCTGGCTTAGGCATCGGATTGAAGGAATTACAAGATAATTTTACAAAATTTGTCATATTATGTCAAATTCATCAGGTTCACACTGAACGTTAGAAACATCTTTTAAAAAATCATTATTAGAAAATCCGCTTAACACAGATTTAGGTGCCGGAGTGGAAATTATTTTAGGAGCGGAATCTCGGTTATGCTTATACCAGTCAAACATAGCCTTTACATCATTAAGCATATATGGAACCGGTATTTTGTAGTTTATTAACGGGTTTTCAGGATTTATATAATGAATACTAAGTTGACCAATTTTTCTTCCTGTTTTTTTCTGAAGCATGTACGCATAGATTCCGAGTTGAATTGCATAGTCATTGTATTTTGAATTAACAAGGTGTGATAAGCAATGAAGCATATACTTGTTGATTCTCTTGCCGTGTTTATCTAGGTCAACTTGATGGACACCTTTTATGTTTGTTTTCCAGTCCGTTATATCAATTATCGAGTCTTTAGCAGAACTTACAACCAAAGGCTTATCTGCAGTTCCAGCGACCATTGATTCATTATCATATAATATAACCTCATTGTAGGTCCTGTAATAATCTTTGTATTTACTAGCAATATTTAAAAGTGCTGGACGATAAATTTCATTCTCTGGAAGAATAGTTGTTGTATCAAAAAAAAGCTCAATCGCCTGGTGAATCCTTGTACCTTCATCTGCCCTCTCTTTACCGTAAACCTCCCACTGCTTCAAAACCTCATCAGCGGTCATTCCTACATACTCGTTTTTGCCAGCACAATTATAGGCAGACCCTTTGTTAAATGGTTCTTTAAATAATGAGCGGAATTTAGACACACTCATATACTCACCACCATCGCGATTAAAATATCGGTGACTACCTTCATCTAAATACACGTAATTATCTAAACCTTTAATCATTTATTTCCTACGTGAATGCATTTACAAAACTTACAACGGTACCAATTTAGAGTGGAGGGTGTTTTACTAAACTTCCTTAACTCTTCCAGATGAGTTTCAGCAGCTAAGATGGACTTATGTCCAGTTTTACCCAAACACATCCTCCGCTCTAAATCGGTTATTTTTTTTAATGGCAACCAACTATCCTACCTTTTTTGCAGCAGTAGAAACCTTTTTATTGTCATTTTCAACAATGCTAAAAGAACCGTTCGGCCCATCAACCAATTTCAAAGGATCAATTTTTAGCGCTTTTTTTTTGGAAGATTTTTCTTCAGAAACTGGCTGTTCAATTTTTTCTTCAAACGGATCTTCTTCTTCTAATGGTGCGTCAAGCTCAAAATCGTCCTCGCTTTCCATTTCGTCAGCCTCTTCATCAGAAACAACATTCATGACTGCCTCAATAATTTTAGCACCTTCAGCTTCTGCCACAACATCTTCTTCGGTTTCCGGGTGGAACACAATGCTTCCCTGGTCCTGAAGAACTTTTGTTGCAATCTCGCGCTGTTCACCTTTCGAAAGTTTTTTGAAACTTTCAGCATCAAACCCTTCGTTAGCAGAGTTGAACTTCAATACCAGCTGCTCGTCAGAGAATGATTTCTCACCAGCCATATACGATCTCGTTTCTTCGTATATTTTATCCAGCACTTGAATCACTTTCATGAATCCCGGGTACTCGTTACCATCCTTAATCAACGGAGTAATAAGGTTAATGGTTTTCTCGCCTTCCAATATGCTTAGCTTTGCAGATAAAATAAAGCCTTTATTGTTATAAGTAACTCCAGTCATTTCAACATCAGTGATGTACGCTTCCGGATCAGGGTAACCGCATATATCCAACAACGGCTCACGCAAACTTTCAAAAGCCGTTTCCAGCTCTTCGTGAATAGGAGCTTTCTTTTTAGATACGTGTTCATCAATAAACGAACGGCTATCTTTGCTGCTCGCCTGAGCATAAGTAAC
>JAZKBX010000120.1:0-2793 GCA_040388455.1 Bacteroidota bacterium | reverse complement strand
TCAACATAGTATTCGCCATTTTTTAATCTTACAAACTCATAAAATGTATCAGGAGCATATATCTCTTTAAACTTATCCAGCTTTATTCTTACGTTCGTTCCTGCACCTTCCTGGCAGCGTATAAATCGAATTACGCTATTAAACTGCTTAACATCCAGTTCTATAGAAAGATATTTAACAGGTACAATCATGCCTTTATATATAGCGTTTTTTGTATTACGATGAAGTTATTGTCCTTCAAAATATCATCAATAGACTTCTGGGCCAGCTTGCCGTTCTTATATCGGTGCTTATAAACAACCATATTAGGAGACAATTCCTTTGAGCTAAATATCTCTTTTAAAGCCTCTTCCTGAGTAAATCTTTCCATATCGTGCACAAATGTATTTATAATTTATTAAATAAAATAACATTTTTGTAATATTTTTATGTGAAAAAACTTGCACAGAAACTTTATTCGCCTTACATTTGTCGTGAAATTAAAAACACACATTTAATATGAAAGTAGGAACCAACAATTTAAACTTGCATCTCGCAAGACTTTTTTTACCTCAAAAGTTTAGCACAGAAACTAGGATATTGGCAGAAATTATGCTGATGCATAAAGATGGGAAGGAAATAAACTCTATCCACATGTATAACACTGTCCCTGATTTTTTGCACATATCCAAGGATGCTTACAGAAAGGCTATTGGGAAACTCATAAAAAAAGGTTTGGTAAAAAGAGATAAACATTGCCTTCTTTTAAACAACGATATTTTAAAAAAAGAAATCACTGAACTAACAATCAAACAGGAATGAAAGACTGGGGATCATCGAAATACATTGGAGTCACACAGCAGAAAAGGAAATTAAAAAATGGATTCATTATTCGATATAATGCAAGATTCAAAAACAGGTACTTAGGAACATTTAAAAATGAAATAGATGCAGCAATAGCTTATGATGATGAAGCAAGAACGCAGCTTGGAGATAAAGCAAAAAAAGTAAATTTTAAGGAGAAAGATCAATATAAAATTTCATTCGAACTATCTCCTGGACCTAACGAAACATTCACAATAATTGAAAATAAAACACTATGGACACAAAAGCAAAAACAAGAGTTTACGGATACGCAAGAGTATCAACGTCTGATCAGGAAAATAGCCTCGAAGTACAGCGTAAAAGAATTGAAGAATACTGTCAATTCAAGCATTTACAGTTGGTAGATATTTTTGTGGATGAAAACGTTTCCGGTTACACGCCAATCGACAAACGCCCCTCCGGATCAAAACTTATCGCGCTTTTAAATAAAGACGTAAAGGCTGTAGTTGCGATAAAGCCTGACAGGCTATTCAGGTCAACCATTGATGCCCTTACAACAATTGACCAGTGGGACAACATGGGGATTGAGTTGCACATGGTTGATATGGGGGGAGCTACCTTAGCCACCAAAACAGCGATGGGTAAAATGTTGTTTTCTGTATTGATCGTATTTAGCCAATTTGAGCGGGACCTTACAGGTGAAAGAACATCAGCTATACTTAAAAACAAAAAATCCACCGGTAAAGCATATTGCGGATCTATTTTGGGATACGATAAAATTGGAGGAGAATTAGTTAACGGTAAGCTGAAAAATCAAAAACTTGTACCTAATCCGGATGAAATGGAAATTATAGATTTAATTAAATTAAACGCTACACACATGTCCCCTGAAAAAATAGCCAATAACTTAAACGCCTGGGGATACACTGCAAAAAAAGGAGGAAAGTTCTTCCCGAGTACAATTCAAAATATTCTTAAAAACCCAATATACAACTAAATGATAACACTAAGACCAAACCAGGTTAAGCCAGTACAAGTAGGTATTGATTATTTTAATTCCACCAAACCAGCCCCGGCAATTATTGTTGCCCCTACAGCTGCAGGTAAATCAATTATCATTGCCAAAATAGTTGAAGGGATAAACGATAAGGTGGTCATACTTCAGCCAAGTATCGAGCTATTAAACCAAAACCACAGCAAATATTCTATGATTGGTGGAAAGGCATCTATATATTCAGCTTCTGCCGGCCAAAAGAATATCGGCAACGTTACCTATGCCACCATTGGGTCCATCGTAAAACTTGGAGAACAATTTAAGGCACAAGGATTCACTAAAATGATAATTGATGAAGTTCATTTATTTCCACGGGAAGAAGGTATGCTTGGCCGGTTCTTGGCAGCCAGTGGAATTACTCACGTACTTGGATTAACTGCCACTCCGTTAAAGCTTCAGAACAACGTAGATGTTCACGGAAACCCTTTCTCCAAATTGGTCATGCTCACATCTAAATCAAAAAATGGCCAGTTCTTCAAAGATATCATCCACGTTACTCAGGTATCAGAAATGGTTGAACTTGGGTTTTGGGCCAAACTGGAATACGAACAATACGATATTGACGAAAGCGGTCTTAAATACAATTCCACCAAAGCCGATTACACCGAGGCATCATTAAAGGCTGTTTACGAATCAAACAATATTACCGGAAAAATAATTCAAAAAATAGCCGATATACCAAAACGGAAGTCAATTATTGTATTCGTTCCATCCGTTCAAGAAGCCATTACATTATCCAGGATGATTCCAAACTCGGTTGCCGTTTATGGTGATATGGGTAAAAAAGAACGGGACCACGCTATCACATTTTTTAAGAAGGGTATTATCCGGGTAGTTATAAATGTTAATGTGCTTTCCGTTGGATTTGACCATCCGGAACTTGACACAATCATTTGCGCCAGGCCAACAGCATCTTTAGCTTGGCTTTATCAGGC
>JAZKBX010000119.1:0-6888 GCA_040388455.1 Bacteroidota bacterium | reverse complement strand
ATTAAGTCCCTTTGAAGGATCATTCTCAATAATATTAATATTTCGGGCTTTTGCACTAATAATACCTGCTGTAACTGTAGAAGTAAGATTAAATGGATTTCCAACTGCCAGCACCCATTCCCCTATTTTTACATTATCCGAATTTCCATAGGCCATAAAAGGCAATTCGGTTTCTTTTATCTTTAAAAGCGCAAGGTCGGTGGTTGGATCCTTACCAATAACTTCGGCAGTATAATTACGTTTGTCGTTAAGTGTAATTTCTATTTTTTCAGCACCATCTATTACGTGGTTGTTGGTAACAATATACCCATCTTCAGAAATAATTACCCCTGAACCGCTTCCTGTTTGAGGCTCACGTTGCTGAGGAGGACGCTGCCCAAAAAAGCCGCGAAATGGGTCATAAAAATATTGATTTTGATTATTTTGGGATACATAGGTAGTTTTAACATTCACCACCGAATGAACTGACATTTCAGCAGCAACTGTAAAATCCACGGTACTTTCTGGCGTTCCAGCCGGCATATTTATATACTTTACCGGTGCCTGATAAGCTATTTGTGAATTCTCCTGAGTAGAACCACCATTAATTAAATAATTGAGACCTAAAGCAGATACACCGCCTACGGTTGCGATTATGAATGCGCCTGCGATTTTTTTCATGGTTTATATTGTTTTAAGTTTTGAAATTATTTTTTAAAAATTATAAATTTAACCTTTGGGGCGTTCCCCTTTCTAAAAGGAAAGGGGCGGGTTTTCCACTCCAATCTTTTCTAAAAAGAAAAGGATTTACGTTGCAATCCCTAACGCAGCATTATCGTTTACCTAAATCTTTCTTCACAAAGAACTAAAGTTTTGCGAATTTCAAGAATCTTTAAACTAAACTCCTTTTCACTTTTAACTATAACACAAAGTTTGTTCCCAATAGTATGCTCAAAACTTATTTTAACAATAATTAACACCAATTTGCAAAGGTTGTTTAACTTTACACCTCAAATTATACTTTCAACGAAATAAGTTCGTAAAATCAATGAGTAATTTCAAAGAAAAATCACAGTCATTTATTATAGGCTTAATGGCAGGGCTCCTCATTGCCGGTGGATTTTTCATTTTGAAACTGGATGATTATTTTAAAGAACTGAATTTTTATAAAAATATTGCAAAAACTTTTGTTTCCGATTCCAAGAACCTCGAATCGTCAGTAAAATCAGAAGAGACAGAACCTGTTCAGGAAAAAAAAATAAAGCCCGGCATTTCAAAAAACAAATCAGTTTCAATTATCGATTCAATTGATATGAAAAAAACTACGACCGACCTGGTTTTGGATGCCGATTCTTTGAAAAAATATTTATCAATGGATACAACAGTTTCTAAAAACACTTCTGTAATTTCAACCACTTCCTCAGAGGATATTATTGTAAGAAAAGATGAACTGCTTTCCACTAAAACAGTAGAAATAATTAATTTAAGTCCCGTTGCAAGTAGCAGAAACTCTAAAGATTCCTTGCTTCAAAAAGTAAGTGGGATCAAGGATGATAAAAACAGCACCAAACAATTTATTAATATCGAATTATGGCAATCACCTTTAAATTATAGAGGTTATAAAATGAGTAAATATAAAATTGCCCTATATGGTTTAACATCTTTAGAAGGCTTAAAAGTTTATATTCTTGATGATGTTATTTATCTGAAAAATGGAGCGATAGTTAATAAGCTTGAAAATTCCAGTGAGTTCAGGCCTTACGAACGTATTACAGATGAAAACCTGATCAGTAAATTAAAATAAAATATATAGTTATGAGTTTAAAGTTATGAGTTAAAAGTTGCAAACATACCAAGTTAAAAACTCATCACTCTAAATTCATCACTCTAAACTTTAAACTTTGAACTTCTACAAATACCAGGGAACAGGCAACGATTTTATAATTATCGATAATCGCGATCTTAAATTTGATCGTGCCAACAATACTTTGGTTGCAAAGCTTTGCGACAGGCGTTTTGGAATAGGTGCTGACGGTTTAATGTTATTACAAACCAAAGCAGGTTACGATTTTGAAATGGTGTATTACAACTCCGATGGCAACGAAAGCAGCATGTGTGGCAATGGCGGACGTTGTATTGTTGAGTTTGCGCGTACTTTAGGTCTGGTAAAAGACACAGCACATTTTATTGCCACTGATGGAGCGCACGAAGCCAATGTAAAGCCGGGCTTTATCACTCTTAAGATGAAAGATGTAAGCGAAATAGAACTGAACAAAGATCATTCGTTTTTGAATACAGGTTCCCCTCATTATGTAGCATTTATAGAGGATGTAACTACTTATAATGTACTTGAAGAAGGCAGGAAAATACGCAACAATGATCGTTTTAAAAACGGTGGAACAAATGTAAATTTCATTGAAAAACAACATACCGATCTCTTTGTGCGCACCTATGAGCGTGGAGTTGAAGAAGAGACCTATTCCTGCGGAACTGGTGTGACGGCAGCCGCTTTGATCGCATCTATTAAAAACATTTCAACCGGATCAGACTATTGCAATATCAAAACATTGGGTGGGAATTTAAAGGTGAAATTCACAAAGCATTCTGATAATTCATTTACCGATGTTTGGCTGGAAGGGCCTGCTACTTTTGTTTTTAAAGGAGAAGTAGCTATATAAGATTGAAAATGCTGCGTTAGGGATTGCAGCGGAAATCCTTTTCTGTTTAGAAAAGATTGAAGCGTAAAGCCCGCCCCTTTCCTTTTAGAAAGGGGAACGCCCCAATAATAAAAATTATAATTATTCTTGATAAACCTAATGAATTCCACAACGCAATATCAACTCTCAATTAATAAACAATTCAGTGAAAATGATCTGTTAAAAGGAGTATATATTGCAGTAATTCATGCAACACGGATCCCACCGCATATTGGCTTGATCATAGATGGGAAATATCATTCGCTCTCTATAAAAGGACAAGACATCAATATTGCTGTTGCCGCTTTAATTAAAAACACAAATCAACGGAAGATCCCTTCTTTATTCATAAAAATAAGACCTCACAGCACATTCAGTGAACTTTATTTGAAAGAACATTTCCTTACAAATATTCAGCAGTTTCCAAGAGTGGATGTTGGTGTGGCAACTTGCTTAAGTCCCATTAAATTATTCTTTGATGAAGTATATAATGTACCGATGGCTGATATCAACTATTTGTTTGAACTTGTTCCCAGGCTTTATTCAGAAGGACTAATAGAAAACTCTTCCGCCTTATTTATTGATGAAACAACCTACCAATTGCCTGTTTATACCAATGCTGAAATAAATGCCGGAATAGTTGAGGTAAGAAATGAATTCAAAAAAAAACATCCTTAAGGGACTTAGAACATTAGATTGCTTATCTTTAAAGAATCTAAAAAAATTCCAATAAATATGAAACTTAAAGGGCAAAATATTTCAATCAGGGCTATTGAACCGGCTGATATAGATGTTTTGTATCAATGGGAAAATGATACTGAAACATGGAAAGTGAGTAGTACACAAGCCCCTTTTTCTCATTTTGTGCTGGAGCAGTATATTGCAAGTGCTCATCAGGATATTTATACAGCAAAACAGCTGAGATTGATGATCGACCTCCCTCCTACTCCTTTATCAAAGGAAGAGAGTGGTCGTACCATTGGATGTATTGATCTATTTGACTTTGAGCCAAATCATCAACGTGCCGGCATTGGGATTTTAATTGCCGATAAAAGTGATAAAAGAAAAGGTTATGCTTCTGAAGCATTGGAAATACTAATCAAATATTGTTTTTCTACGCTGAATTTATATCAACTATTCTGCAACATCGCTATTGATAATGAAGCCAGTGTTTTGTTATTTCAAAAACATGGTTTTCAGATCACCGGAGTTAAAAAGCAATGGATCCGTGATGGAAATCAATTTAAAGATGAACTGTTCCTTCAATTGATTCGTAGTTAAATCTCCCTGAATTCCCTTTTAAATAGCAGAATTTTAAAAACCACATGAAGTTTTCCTTTCGAAATATAATTTTGTTTTCCTTGTTTTCGGCTGTTATACTTACGATGGTGTATTGTGGAAATTCCGAAAAAAAATCTCCTGCTTCAGCCCCTACTACTGCGAGCCTTTATCTAAACCATAGTGATTCTGCAAAGTACGTGGGCATGAGCCAATGTAAGCTTTGTCATCAGGATATTTATAATTCATTCATACAAACAGGAATGGGTAAAAGTATTGAGCATGCCAGTAAACAAAAAAGCTCCGCTAAGTTTGATAAACATTCCATAATCTATGATAAGTATTTAGATTTTTATTATCAGCCGGTTTGGGATGGTGATAGTATGAAAATTATGGAGTTTCGTTTAAAAGGAAAGGACACGATTTTTAAGCGTGTCGAAAAGGTGGATTATATTATAGGTTCAGGGCAGCATACCAATTCACACCTTTACAATGAGAATGGTTATTTACATCAAATGCCAATGACATATTATACTCAAAAAGGAAAATGGGATTTTCCTCCCGGATTTGAAAACGGTTTTAACACTCGTTTTTCACGTAAGATCGGTTTGGAATGTATGAGTTGCCATAATTCATTACCTGATTTTGTTCAGGGTTCAGAAAATAAATTTAATGTTTTACCCGAGGGAGTGAGTTGTGAACGTTGCCATGGCCCCGGTAGTATTCATATTCAACAACGCTCCACAGGGACGAAAACAGATACTTCAAAATACATCGATTATTCGATCGTTAACCCGGGCAAACTATCTATCGATAGGCAGTTTGATGTTTGTCAGCGCTGCCATTTACAAGGGAATACTGTTCTGAAAGAAGGTAAATCGTTTTTTGATTTCAAACCGGGCATGAAACTATCGGATCACATGACGGTGTTTTTACCACGTTATAAAAATTCCGATGATAAATTTATAATGGCTTCCCATGCGGATAGGCTAAAACAAAGCGAATGTTTTATAAAAAGTTATGTGCCCGAAAGTGATTCCCATTCTTTGCGGCCCTATAAGAATTCGTTGACCTGCGTTACTTGCCACAATCCTCATGTAAGTGTGAAAGTTACCCGTAAAGAGGTATTCAATACCGCCTGCAAAAGTTGCCATGGAAGTACGAATCAGACTTTTTGTTCCGAGAAAAAAGAAATAAGAATTAAAATTCAGGATAATTGTGTTGGTTGCCACATGCCAAAATCAGGCTCAACGGATATCCCACATGTAACTGTCCACGACCATTTTATACGTAAACCGGTCAAAAAAGAAGAAATTGAAGAACTAAAAGAATTTATTGGTTTGTATGCTATAAATGAAAAATATCCAAGTGATGCAATAAAAGCAAAAGCTTATATCCAGCAATATGATAAGTTCGATAGCGATCCTATATTCCTTGATTCTGCAAAAAAATATTTATCGGATAAAACGGTAAATGATGTGAAACAAAATTTCGAAGAATTAGTGCATTTATATTTCATCAAACAGGATTTTTCTAAAATTTTAACTTATGTAGATCAATTAGGTAAAGAAATAGTTCTGAACTCCGTTCTTACAAAAAAATCGTGGGATAATGCCAATGCCTGGACACTTTACCGCATTGCTGATGCTTATTCCGGTTTAGGTAACGTGCAGGGTGCATTTATCTTTTATAAAAAAGCAAATGACCTTGCCCCTTATATCCCTGAATTTAAAAACAAATTAGGGACCTCATTAATGGCACAAAAAAAAGTTGCGGAAGCAATAGTTATTTTTTCGGAAATATTAAAAGAGAATCCTAAATTTGTACAGGCACTCAATAATTTGGGGTATGCGAATTTAGTATCAGGTAATATTAAGCAGGCTGAAACGTTTTACAATAAGGCATTAAGTCTTGATCCGGATTATGAACCCTTATTGATGAATGTTGCAGGTTTATTTATTTACAAGAAAAATTACACGGAAGCGAAACAAATATTAAATAAAGTAGTAAAAAAGAATCCTGCAAATGTGCAGGCAAAACAAGTGTTGGAGCAATTGAAGGAAATTAAATAGTCTAATGTGTCCCCTGACCAGGGTTTCAAACCCTGTTAGGGTTAAAACAAAACCTATTAAACTTATTGTAATTTAACTCATCTCCTCTAATAGAATTTTTAAAACTGTGTAACAATACCCCTAACAGGGTTTGAAACCCTGTCAGGGGAATAAGAGATATGGCAAAAAAGCAGAAATCATTTTTCAAAAAAACAATTATTGTATTACTACTTACCTTACTTATTGTTGGTGGGATAGGAGGTTATTATGCGTATAAAACTATTTATCAACCCAATATAAATTCAATTGATAAAAAATCGCAAATTATTTATATCCCTACCGGATCAGACTTCGATGATGTTCTGGACATTTTAAATGATAATAATATTTTAAAGAATCAATCTACTTTCGAATTTCTTGCAGAGAAAAAAAAGTATAAAGATGCAGTAAAACCTGGTAAATACCGCATATTAGCGAAGATGAGTAACAATGCCCTCATCAATTTACTAAAGTCGGGAATTCAGGAGCAGGTCGAAATAAATTTTAATGGTATAAAATCTACAAATCAACTTATTTCCAGATTGTGCAGACGAATTGAAGCGGATTCAATTTCCTTGTATGAAGCCATGAATGATAATGGTTACCTGAGTAAATATGGCTTAAATCCTGATAATGTACAAACGTTGTTTATCACAGGTACATATAAATTTTATTGGAATACTTCGGTGGATGATTTTTTCGACAGGATGAGTAAAGAGTACAAAAGTTTCTGGACAACTGCACGTAAAAAGAAAGCAAAAGAAATAGGATTTTCACAAACCGAGGTTGCCGTATTAGCCTCTATTGTTCAGGGAGAGCAATGCTGCGATAATGCTGAAAAAAAA
>JAZKBX010000118.1:0-8408 GCA_040388455.1 Bacteroidota bacterium | reverse complement strand
TTTTTATGCTTTTGCTTCTGCAGCGGCAATTTTCTTTTTGATGCCTTCGGTTGTAATAGAACCCGGTCTCTCAATTGGGTGACGTAATGCACGGTCCCAAATTAATGAAGACAATACCCCTAATGAACGGGATACACCAAACAATACCGTATAAAAATCATGTTCCACCATTCCATAATGCGTTAACAATACACCTGAATGTGCATCTACATTTGGCCAAGGGTTTTTTATTTTGCCTGTGTTTTCAAGGATCTGAGGTGCTACTTTATATACCATTTGCACAATTTCGCAAAGGTCATCTTTTCCTTTTGGTTTGATATAACGGTTATAAAAATCCTGCTGAGCTGTAAAGCGAGGGTCAGTTTTACGCAATACTGCGTGTCCATATCCCGGAACAACTTTACCTTCGGCCAGAGTTTTCTTAATATAATCTTCAATTTGTTTTTCAGTTGGTAAACCACCACCTAATTCTTTACGCAATTCAAGAATCCAGCTTAATACTTCCTGGTTTGCAAGGCCATGCAAAGGACCTGCTAATCCTGCCATACCGGCTGCAAAAGCAAAATAAGGATCACTTAATGCTGAACCAACAAGGTGTGTTGCATGAGCCGAAACATTTCCTCCTTCATGGTCAACGTGAATGGTCATATACAAACGCATTAAACGTTTCATATCAAACTCTTCGTAACCCAACATGTGTGCAAGGTTTGCTGCCCAATCTAATTTCGGATCTGGTTCAATGTGAACACCATTTTTGTATTTTCTACGGTAGATATAAGCTGCAATCCGCGGTAAACGAGCAATCAAATTCATTGAATCTTCATACACATAATCCCAATAATCTCTTTTGTTTACACCTTTTTTATAAGCCGCTGCAAATAACGACTCCGTTTGCATTGCCATAATAGCAATTACAAATTGTGTCATTGGGTGAGTGGAAGCAGGTAATTCGTCCAACACATCAAATACATGCTTTGGCACTATTGCTCTGCGCGCCCATGTATTACCAATTTGCAATACTTCTTCCTGAGTTGGAAGTTCTCCTAAAAGCATCAGGTAAAATATACCTTCCGGCAATGGTTCTGTACCACCCGGAGCCTTCGGAAGTTTTTCACGCAATTCAGGAATAGTAAAACCTCTGAAACGGATACCCTCTTCAGGATCCAGCTTTGATGTTTCGGTAACCATACCGATCATACCCTTCATACCTTGATATACCTGAGCTACGGTGTATTCGCCTAATTTAAAATCACCTTTTTCTTTGATAAGGGTTTTAACTTCTGCGGCTATTGGTCCTGCCTTTGCAGCAAATCTTTCTTTTAATGAATCCATAGTAGTGTCGAATATAAGTAATACGTTTTATTCAGTTTTTCCGAAAGATAAAAGGATTTTATCAGATTAAAAAGCAATTATATAAATATAATTGATAATGGTCAGTTGACAATATATAATGAAGTTTTCGCGTACCGAAATACATCTGTATATTTCATTGTTCCTTACCAATTATCAACTGTAAATTACCTATTCTTAACGAATTTAAGCTCTTTACCTAGATAACGGGCAGTTTCTCCTAATTGTTCTTCAATTCGCAGCAATTGATTGTATTTTGCCACACGGTCCGAACGGGAAGCAGAACCTGTTTTAATTTGTCCGCAACTCAAAGCAACCGCAAGATCAGCAATAGTTGTATCCTCTGTCTCGCCCGAACGGTGGCTCATTACAGATGTATACGAATTATTTTGAGCCAATTGTACAGCATTAATGGTCTCGGTTAAAGTACCGATCTGATTTACTTTTACCAGGATAGAGTTCGCAATATTCTTGTCGATCCCTTGCTGTAAACGGTTTACATTGGTTACAAACAGGTCGTCACCCACAAGCTGTATCTTTTTTCCAATTTTATCACTTAATAATTTCCAACCGGCCCAATCATCTTCAGCCAAACCATCTTCAATTGAAAGAATAGGATATTTTTTTGCCCAATCAGCCCAATAATCAACCATTTGAGTAGGAGTTAATTTATCACCACTCGATTTTTTGAAATGATATACATTTTCTTTTTCAATATAAAATTCTGATGCAGCGGCATCCATGGCAATAAACATATCTTCTCCAGGTTTATAACCTGCCTTTTCTATTGCCGTTAAAACGGATTCAATAGCCTCTTCATTTGATTTTAAATTGGGAGCAAAACCGCCTTCATCACCTACGTTGGTTGAATACCCTTTATCTTTCAATACTTTTTTAAGATGGTGGAACACTTCTGTTCCCATCCGGATAGCATCAGAAAAATTAGTTGCACCAACCGGCATGATCATAAATTCCTGAAAATCGATGCTGTTATCAGCATGTGAACCACCGTTGATAATATTCATCATTGGTATAGGCAATAAATTTGCATTTACACCACCCACATAACGATACAAAGGTTGACTTGCTGTTTCTGCTGCTGCTCTGGCACAAGCCAATGAAACACCCAAAATAGCATTTGCACCCAGGTTCCCTTTATTATCAGTACCATCAAGAGCGATCATTTTTTGATCGATCATATTCTGATCGAAAATATAAGTACCATGAAGTTCTTCCCGGATAACTGTATTTACGTTACTAATAGCTTTTAAAACACCTTTACCAAGATAAAAACCTTTATCATCATCACGTAACTCAACAGCTTCGTGGATACCGGTGGATGCTCCCGAGGGAACAGCAGCACGGCCCAGAATACCTGAATCTGTAATTACATCTACTTCAACTGTTGGATTACCACGTGAATCCAGTATTTGACGCGCTTGAATACTTGCTATAAATCCCATAATTTAGTTGATTGGTTATTTACAATTAAAATAGGATTCAAAAGTAGAAATAAAACCCATTTCATACGTAGATTTTTTACCAAATTTTATAATTCTATCAATCCCGAACTCCTCCTTTCAATGAATTTGTATATTCGTGCCATGGTACTAAATTATATCTGGATCGCATTTTTTGTTATTGCTTTCGTTGTAGCACTTTTAAAGCTTATTGTTACAGGTGATACCGAAGTTTTTAAAACAATAATTGATGCAACATTTAGCTCATCCAAAATGGCAGTAATGGATATTTCATTACCCTTAGTTGGTGTAATGACGCTATGGTTGGGCCTTATGAACATTGGAGAAAAAGCAGGTGCTATTAATTTTTTATCACGTATTGTTGGTCCTTTTTTCAATAAATTATTTCCTGAAATCCCGAAAGATCATCCCGCAAACGGACAAATAATGATGAACTTTTCTGCAAACATGCTGGGGCTTGATAATGCAGCAACACCGCTTGGTTTGAAAGCAATGAATGGCATGCAGGAACTCAATCCGAATAAAGATACGGCATCCAATGCGCAAATTATGTTTTTGGTATTGAATACTTCAGGCTTAACAATAATACCTGTTACCATCCTTGCACAGCGCGCCATACTTGGCGCTGCCGACCCTTCAGATGTGTTCATACCAATTTTAATTGCAACCTATTTTTCCACAATAACCGGATTGATAGCAGTTTCAATATGGCAAAAAATTAATTTATTCAATCGGATTGTAATGACCTGGTTGTTGTGTATCAGTGCTGCCATTGGCGGTATTATATGGTACTTTAGCACATTAGAGCAGGAACAGATCGCTAGTATTTCAAAGGTAAGTGCTAATGTAATTTTACTAACAATTATTGTTTCTTTCATACTTGGCGCCTTACGCAAGAAAGCGAATGTTTATGATACTTTTATTGAAGGGGCAAAAAGTGGATTTGAAACTGCAATAAAAGTTATTCCTTATTTAGTTGCCATGTTAGTTGGTGTTGCGGTATTCCGTGCTTCAGGGGCAATGGATTATTTAGTGAATGGAATTGCTTATGTTTTCAGTGTTTTGAATATGAATACAGATTTTGTTGGTGCCCTACCCACCGCATTGATGAAGCCATTAAGCGGCAGTGGTGCTAAAGCAATGATGATAGAAGCAATGCAAACCCACGGGCCTGATTCATTTGTTGGAAGACTGAGTTGTGTGTTTCAGGGTGCTGCTGATACTACCTTTTATATTGTTGCATTGTACTTCGGTTCTGTAGGAATAAAGAAAACCCGTTATGCTGTAACGGCAGGTTTAATAGCAGATTTAGCCGGGGTGATTGCAGCTATTTATATTTCGTATTTGTTTTTTCATTGATAGTAATTGCGAAGTTAATGAAGAATTAAATTCTTTTGGGCGTTCCCTTTCTAAAAAGAAAGGGCCGGGCTTTACACTTCAATCTTTTCTAAAAAGAAAAGGATTTCCGTTGCAATCCCTAACGCAGCCTTCTAGCAATAAAAGAGCCTTTAATATCATTAACAACAAACTCACTACTTCTTCGTATCCCGCATATAGAGCAACTGTCCGGCAACAGGCTCCTCCCACTCCCTCATATTATTTTTTTTGTAGAGTAGCCTTAATTTTATGCCATAAAATTGAGAAATTGATTTCATGGTTTCGCCCATTTTCACAATATGATAATGCTCCTTTGCTTTTCTGAGTTTGGGTTGCAGGTATAATCTTTGTCCGGGAACTAACTTGTCATATTCTGATAGATCATTGAATTTATAGAGTTGCCAAAGGTCTTTATCTGTTTCCTTCGCTATTTTATCAAACGTGTCATTAGGTTTAATAATAATGTATTTGACTATTCCTAAACGTAAAACCTCGTGCTTTTGCGCTTTTTCAACAACAACTGTTGCCTTATCTTCAGCTGCCGGAGCGGGTTGGATAGGATTCGTATTCCCGGGGACTTCGTTTTTTAAATTCCCGGATTGTTTCTTTATCAGATCGTTTTTTGTTTTTTTTGATGATTGTCCGGTCAGATCATATTTAAACAATTCATGTGTTTCAATTAGATCCAGTAATCGTTTTGTATAGTCCGGATCTGTAGCATAACCAGCCTCTTTCAACCCTTTTGCCCAGGCTTTGTAATCAGTACGGTTAAGCTCGAAAAGTTGCGAATAACGTGCCCGGGATTTTAAAAATAAAGAATGATCTGTGTAGGAATCAAACACTGTAGGATATTTCCTGAAACATTCATCTTTTGTATCATCGCTTTTTATAAACGTAGGGCCCTCCCATTCATCATGGCACTTAATACCAAAATGATTATTGGCCAAAACAGCCAGATCGCTGGTTCCATTACCACTTTCGAGCATCCCCTGAGCCAGTATTATACTCGCAGGAATATTATACAACAACATCTCTTTTATGGCATCCTCTTTAAAATTCCGGACATACAATTGCGCAGCCCCTGCCGATTCAATATTTCCGGCATAGACAGGAAGCTGTAAAACTGTTAAAAATAAACCTATTCTGAAATAGTGAAGCATTTATTCAAAAGTAATTATAAAAACTAAATGATTAAACAATTGATTTTAATTCCTCACAAAGCATTATTAAATTTGGCCGGATAAAAACCCCATACCTGCATTACCCTGTAAACCACCGGTATGGACTGCTACAATCGTTTCCCCCTTTTTGAAAAAGCCTTTTCCAATCAGATCGTAAATTCCAAACATCATTTTACCCGTGTATATAAAATCAAGAGGAACATGATTTGTTTGCTCAAACCAATTAATAAATCCTGTTAGTTCAGTTTGATTTTTTGCATAGCCACCAAAATGATAATTTTCATTAATGGTCCAGTTATTTTGTGTAATTGCAGAATCAGTATCGTTTTCAGATCCAATGATATCAATGGCCGTAGAGCTACCAGGTTCTTTTTTTAACCACTCCTCCACTTCATTTTTTATGTATCCTTCTGCTTTTAAGATCTGGAATCCAATCGCTTTTTGATTGCCTTTTAATGACATAATAATTCCTGCTATTGTTGCACCGGTTCCGCAAGGGCTGCAAACATAATCAAAATCAGTATTTATATATCCCGTAATTTCCTTACAACCCAATACTCCCAACTCATTTGAACCACCTTCGGGTATCAGGTAAAACGTTTCCTGCGAAAATTGTTGATTCACATACTCATACAATTCTTTTTTATTCCGATAAAGGGTCCGTGAAACATAATGTAGTTCCATTCCGCATTCAACAGCAAATTGCAGGGTGGGATTTAATTCCGGATATGCTTCACCGCGAATAATTCCAATGGTTTTAAATCCATACTCTTTTCCGGCAGCAGCAGTTGCAGAAATATGATTTGAGAACGCTCCACCAAAAGTGAGTAATGTTTTTATTCCTTTTTTTTCTGCTTCAAGCAAATTGTACTTGAGTTTAAATAATTTGTTCCCGCTAATATGAGTATGATTCAGGTCGATACGCAAAATAAATAAACGAATACCATGATTCTTAGTTACAGCATCATTTATAGCTTGTAGCGGAATATTCATTGGTTCAAACGGCATAAGACAAAATTAGTTAATTTTGTAACCAATGGAAGAATTTTCACATCGTAAAAATTTAGAGCCGGACGATTTTTATTACAGTCCGGAAGGCTACATTGTTTTTACCGAAAAATATTTATTAAAACGCGGATATTGTTGCCAAAATGGCTGCAAACATTGCCCCTATGGTTTTGACAAAAGCAAAGGAAGAATTGATAAAAAAAAATAAAAAAACACACAGTTTTGTTAAATAATTTTGAAAATTTTCAATATGAATACATCAATAGCTAATAAACTAGTTGAGCCAATGACGAACGAAGAATTCAGAAAACAAATTTTGCAAGGCATACCGTCCGACCTACCACCAATAAAACCATTGGATACACTTTTAAATCATGCGCCAAAACGAAAGGACATTTTAAGTGCTGAAGAAAAAAAACTGGCAATACGCAATGCTTTACGCTATTTCGACAAAAAACATCACCCTGTTTTATCAAAAGAATTTGCTCAGGAATTAATAAATTACGGCCGCATTTACATGTACCGCTTTCGCCCCGATTATGCAATTCATTCACGCCCTATAGCTGATTACCCTCATCAGTCAAAACAAGCAGCAGCCATAATGTTGATGCTTCAAAATAATTTAGATTATGCAGTGGCACAGCATCCTCACGAGTTAATTACATACGGTGGTAATGGTTCTGTGTTTCAAAACTGGGCACAGTATTTATTAACGATGAAGTATCTGGCCGAAATGACCGATGAACAAACATTGACATTGTATTCTGGTCACCCGATGGGTTTGTTCCCTTCACATAAAGATGCCCCAAGAGTGGTTGTTACCAATGGCATGATGATCCCCAATTACAGTAAACCCGATGATCTCGAAAAATTTAATGCACTGGGCGTAACGCAATACGGCCAGATGACTGCCGGTTCATTCATGTATATTGGTCCGCAAGGAATTGTACATGGTACTACTATTACTTTATTGAACGCAGGAAGAAAATTTGCCGGAGGCCATAAAGATGGTTTAGCAGGGAAAATATTTGTTAGCGCAGGTTTAGGAGGCATGAGTGGCGCTCAGCCAAAAGCCGCTGTTATTGCGGGGGCCATTGCGGTAATTGCTGAAATAAACCCTAAAGCTACGCAAACACGGTATTCACAAGGCTGGGTAGATGAAGTATATAACGATCTTGATAATTTAATTGTTAGAATTGAAAAAGCCCGGGATAATAAAGAAGCTGTATCATTGGCTTACCAAGGCAATATTGTTGATCTGTGGGAAAGATTTGCTGAGAAAAATGTAAAAGTAGAATTAGGTTCTGATCAAACCTCATTACACAATCCATGGGCTGGAGGCTACTATCCCGTGGGTATAACACTCGATGACGCCAATAAAATGATGGCGGACGATCCTGAACAATTTAAAAAAGAAGTTCAAAAAACATTGATACGCCATGTTGCTGCGATAAATAAAATGACAAAAAATGGAATGTATTTTTTCGATTATGGAAATGCATTTTTGTTGGAAGCTGGAAGAGCTGGTGCTGATGTTTTTCTCCCCTCTCCAAGTGGACAGGGGCAGGGGGTGAGGTTCAGATACCCCTCCTATGTACAGGATATTTTGGGCCCTATGTGCTTCGACTATGGTTTTGGGCCATTCCGTTGGGTATGTTCCTCTTGTGACCCAAAAGATCTGGAAACTACAGATAAAATTGCAGCGGAAGT
Organism: Bacteroidota bacterium; assembly: GCA_040388455.1. Taxonomy (GTDB): domain Bacteria; phylum Bacteroidota; class Bacteroidia; order 2-12-FULL-35-15; family 2-12-FULL-35-15; genus 2-12-FULL-35-15. The sequence goes on along the minus strand of JAZKBX010000118.1, from coordinate 301 downwards.
TTTGGAAGAAATTTTTAAAACTGCACCGGTTGAAATCAAACAACAATTGGAGGACAATATCCGTTGGATAAAAGCTGCGCAAGGAAATAAAATGGTAGTAGGCTCACAAGCACGCATTTTATATGCAGATTCGGAGGGGCGGTTAAAAATTGCGGAGGCATTTAACAAGGCAATTAAAGACGGAAGAATTTCAGCACCTGTTGTTCTTGGTCGTGATCATCATGATGTATCAGGTACTGATTCACCATACCGTGAAACATCCAATATATATGATGGCTCGAGCTTCACTGCGGATATGGCA
>JAZKBX010000117.1:0-5751 GCA_040388455.1 Bacteroidota bacterium | reverse complement strand
CGTTATTCGTAAGCATGAAACAATTCATTCGTGATTATTTAACATTCAATAAACGGGAACGAAATGGGCTATTTGTGTTGTTTTCCATCATTACTTTATTGATCATTTATTTAAATATTTCGGATAAATTTGTTGAACCTGTAAAGGTTGATTTTACAAAATTTGAAAAAGAAATTGAACAGTTTAATGCATCGGTAAAACAGATCAATGATTCATTAAAAAACGAAAACCAGCATAAATATACCCATCTGAATGAGGAATCCCGGGAAACGAAAACACCGGATGGTACTCTTAATAAACCATCTGAACATTTTACTTTTAACCCTAATAATTTATCAGATACTGATTGGCAGCGTTTAGGTTTGGCAGAAAAACAAATTCAAACAATAAAGAATTATGAAGCAAAAGGCGGGAAATTCAGATACAAAGAGGATGTAAAAAAAATGTATTGTATCTCTGAAAAACAATACTTATCCCTGGAGCCTTATATCCAGATCCCGATTGCCAAGAAAATTTTCAAGGAGTTTGAAATTACAAAATCTGCAAACAAAAATCCGAAAATTTCATTTACAATTGTGGAGCTTAATTCAGCGGATTCTACTCAACTGACCCATATAAAAGGTATTGGCTCTTTTTATGCAAAAACAATTATTAAATACCGGAATTCACTTGGTGGTTTTGTAGCTAAAGTACAATTAATGGAGATGTGGAAATTTGACTTCGATAAGTTTGAAGAAGTAGAAAAGTATATAATCCTGGATGTTTCACAAGTAAAAAAAATAAATATAAATACCTGCACCGCAGTGGAATTAAAACATCCATACCTCAGTTGGAATGCGGCAAATGGCATCTTTAACTATCGAACCAATCATGGTAAATATAACACACTTGAAGAGATAAAAAAAACAGATTTGGTAGATGACGAAACATACCGTAAAATTGCACCCTATTTGATACTTGAATAAGTAATTCGAAAACACAAATCTTCCCATTTTCTGTTACCTTTATAATAAAAACTGCTGAAGCGCTGAGCTGAAGAAAATAAAAAATAAATTTATTTTATAATACAAATAGAATGTTAGAACAAAAATTGAAAACCGGAATTCGTGATGTGCCTGATTTCCCTAAACCAGGCATTCTTTTTAAAGATATCACACCAATATTACACAACCCTAAACTTTGTGATGAAATTGTAGATGTATTCTCAAAGTATTGCGCAGATAAAAATATTCATGCTATTGTAGGTGTTGAGAGTCGCGGATTTTTGTTTGGTTTTGCTTTAGCTAACAAATTAAATATACCTTTTGTATTGGTCCGTAAAGCCGGTAAATTGCCTTATAAAACTATTTCATACGAATATGATCTGGAGTACGGTAGCGCGAAAGTGGAGATGCAGGTGGATGAAATTAAGCCGGGTTGGAATGTAATGATCCACGATGACTTATTAGCTACAGGTGGTACAGCCGAAGCTGCTGCTAAATTAATTCAAATGCAGAATGGTACAGTTGCTGGTTTTGCTTTTGTAGTAGAATTAGAGTTTTTGAAAGGTAAAGAAAGATTAAGCCAATATTCTGAAAATATTATTAGTTTGGTAAATTATTAAATTCAGTGGGCTTCTCAAAAGCCTTTCTGTCCGTCATTTCGAGAAGAGTTGAGAAATCTTGTTACTTGATTAACAAGAAGCCTCAGCTCCTCTCAGGATGACATTTAAAAGAAGAAGTCCATAATTTAGTCTCAAAGATTACTTATAAGCCTTTACAAATACCTCCAAAGCATTTTGAGTAACCTTATTTACTTTTACCAAAGGCAAACGAAGAGTTGCATTACAAATACCAAATAATTCCAACACCGCTTTAATTCCCGCTGGATTTCCATCTGCGAATAATTGTTCAATAATATCAGTTAATTTATAATGTAATTTCTGTGCTTCTTTTACATGGCCAGCCAAGATCTGGCGTGTCATTTCCGAAAAATCTTTAGGGAATGCGTTTGCTATAACTGAAATTACACCATCAGCACCGCTTGCTATCATTGGTAAAGAAAGCATATCATCACCTGAGATTACTAAAAAATCTTTTGGTTTATATTTGATGATCTTCATACACTGCTCTAAATTACCGGATGCCTCTTTAATAGCAATAATGTTTTTAAAATCATTCGCTAATTTAATAGTTGTTTCAGCGGTCATGTTTGAGCAGGTGCGTCCCGGAACGTTATATAATATGATAGGAACAGAACAAGCTTCTGCAATAGCTTTATAATGCTGATAAATACCTCTTTGATTAGGCTTGTTATAAGCAGGTGATACAGAAAGAATAGCATCGATACCATTAAAATCAGTAGTTTTAAGACTGTTTACAATTTCCAGTGTATCATTTCCGCCTAAACCAAGAACTATAGGCACACGCTTATTAACGCTTTCAATGACTTGTGCTACTACCGATTTTTTTTCATCTTTCGATAATGTAACAGATTCACCGGTTGTACCTAATACAACAACGTATTCGCATCCACCTTTAATAATATGATTAACAAGCTTGTTTAATGATTTATAGTCAACACTATTGTCTTTATTAAATGGAGTTACAATTGCAACACCTGTACCTTTAAATTTATTGTTTTTGCTCATGTTTGATATGTTTTTTTCGATTTTTAAATTGAAGATAAATAAATCAATCTGTTAATTTGTGAATTATCAAATTTGACCATTTTCAATTGTTTTAGCTTGTATATAATGAAATCAATTGTTTTGTAATGTTTTCGGGATTAAATTTTTGTGCGTATTCAAAACCTTTCTCCGACATTTGTTTACGATCGCTTTCGGAACTTAAAAGCAAATTTACCTTTTCTGCCAGTTCATTTTCATCATCCGGATTAATATAGATACTGTCAGGCCCGCCAGCTTCAGGAAAACACCCTCCTGTGGTAGTAATAACAGGAGTTTTACTGGTTAATGCTTCAATGATCGGAATACCGAAGCCTTCCAATACCGAAGGGAAAATAAAAACTGTTGCCAGTTTGTATATTACCGGCAGGTCAGCATTAGTAACATATTCAAGAAATAAAACACGATTTTCTAACTTGTTTTTAGTAATATATTCCATTACTGTTTTGAAATAATTTTTCTTCTTTCCAACAATTACTAAAGGAATATCTTTTATTTGTTTTAAGGCTTTTATTATGGTTAATAAATTTTTGCGCTCTTCAACCGTTCCAACGTATAACAAAAAATTATCAGGCAATTGATGTTTGGCAATAACCTCCTGTATATGCTCTTTAGAGGGTTGTTTATAATATAACTCATCACAACTTTGGTAAATAACCTGAATTTTATTTTCTGGAATAAAATAATATTTTTCGATATCACGTTTGGTTTCTTCGCTGATAGCAACAATTACATCAGCCGTATCACAAGCGTGACGAAATTTTTTGTTGTAAATTTTACTATCTAAAAAAGGATATAATTCAGGGTAACGTAAAAAAATAAGATCATGAATAGTAACGATCTTTTTTCCTTTAAAGTTCTTTATATTAAATGGCAGTTCATTGCTAAGACCATGATAAACATTGATCTGTTGTTCATTTAACAGTTCTGTAATTCCAAAAGAACGCCAGCGGGATCGTAACGTTTTATCAATAAAACCATGAGGTTCCTGAACACTTATATTTTTTTGTGTTGCAATATATTTTTGAAAATCAGTATCCGGCTGATGAGTTGTAAATAACGTATACTTATTTTCCGGATAATAATGATGCAATGATTTAACAAGGGTACGTGCATAATTGCCCAATCCACTAGTATTCAGAAAAGCCCTTTTGGCATCAAATGCAATGTTCATATACTGCGAATTACTATTTTAACGAATTACAAATTTGTATTAAATCATTACTCTACGGGCTAATGTTGCGTTAGGGATTGCAGCGTAAATCCTTCCTTACCGCCAATAGGCGGTAAGGAAGATTGAAGCGTAAAGCCTGCCCCTTTCTTTTTCAGAAAGGGAAACGCCCAAATCCCCTTTGCTAAACTGCAACATCATACTCTCTCAAAGCATTATTCAAAGAGGTCTTCAGATCAGTACTTTCTTTACGTTGTCCAATAATTAATGCACAGGGAACCTGAAAGTCACCAGCCGGAAATTTTTTTGTGTATGAACCAGGAATCACAACAGAACGTGGAGGAACAATTCCTTTATATTCTTTAGGTTCGGAAGAAGTTACATCAATAATTTTAGTTGATTTTGTGAGAACCACATTAGCACCAAGTACCGCCTCTTTTTGAACTCTTACGCCTTCTACTACTATGCAACGTGAACCAATAAAACAACCATCTTCAATAATAACAGGAGCCGCTTGTACAGGTTCCAACACTCCGCCAATTCCAACACCACCGCTTAAATGAACATCTTTACCAATTTGTGCGCAAGAACCAACAGTGGCCCATGTATCTACCATTGTACCACTATCCACATAAGCACCAATATTTACATAGCTCGGCATCATGATCACACCTTTAGCTAAATATGCTCCGTATCGGGCAACAGCATTAGGAACAACGCGCACACCAAGTGCTTCATAATTGTTCTTTAACTTCATTTTATCATGATATTCAAAAATACCAACCTCAATAGTTTGCATTTTTTGAATTGGAAAATAAAGTATCACTGCTTTTTTGATCCATTCATTCACTTTCCAGTCGTTTCCGATAGGCTCCGCAACACGCAGTTTACCTTTATCGAGCATTTCAATTACTTCATGTATCGTATTTTTTGTTTTTTCGTCTTTTAGTAATTCCCGGTTTTCCCAGGCAGCTTCAATTATTTGTTGCATGTTTATTGATTTCTAAAATGTTTGTTCCTACAAATGTATTGAATATTTAATTTAAAAAATCTAAATCTCTAAGATCTAAATAGTATGGAATTAGAGCCTGTTTAAATTTTAATTACATATTTTGTTATTGAATGCTTTGCTCCATTGGTAGTTTCTGTTGAACCTAGCTCGGGCTGTGTCATCCCGAACTTTTGTGAGGGATCTTGTTCTTATGAAAGATATTGCTAAAACCAATTACAAGATCCCTCTTGGCGAAAAAGCCAGTCGGGATGACATTGCCTGTAAATGTGGTTTTTATTCACAATTTAAAGATTACTTAGAAATTAAAGGTAATGATAAAATTAATTTCGAATAAAATTTAAACAGGCTCTTAGAAATTAGAATTTAATACTTGAATCTTTTTCATTATTTTTGTGCAATGGCTCGTATAATGGCAATTGATTATGGAAGCAAACGTGTTGGGATTGCTGTTACTGACCCTTTTCAAATTATTGCCACGGGACTTACAACTATTCATTCCAAGGATTTGATTGAATTTTTGAAAAACTATGTGCTTAAAGAAGACGTTGAATGTATTGTAGTGGGGGAGCCAAAGCGTTTGAATAATATGCCTTCTGATTCGGCTCGTTTTATTGAACCTTTTGTGCTGCATTTAAAACGTACATTCCCGGGTATAAAAGTGGAACGGATGGATGAGCGCTTTACCTCAAAGATGGCATTTCAAACGATGATCGATAGCGGATTAAAGAAAAAAGCTAGACAAAATAAAGAATTGGTAGATGAAATTAGCGCTACCATTATTTTGCAGAGTTATATGAATAAGAAATAAGTATTAAGTATTAAGTATTAAGTATTAAGTATTAAGTATTAAGTAGTAGTAGTAGTAGTAGTAGTAGTAGTAGTAGTAGTAGTAGTAGTAGTAGT
>JAZKBX010000116.1:0-5062 GCA_040388455.1 Bacteroidota bacterium | reverse complement strand
GTTAGATAATTTCAGCTTATTGCTTACCAACTCAAGAAATAAGGTGTCGTTATCAAAAACGACAGGCGTTTTATAGTCACTGGAATTAATATTATTATAGGCATTAAATTCACAGTAATAATCAAATCCTTTCACGTTTATAGTTGTCTGGTCGTATTGCGAATGAATATAAATATCCTTTTCGCCTTCGCGTGAGTAGGAAATATAATTTTCTACGCCCATCAATTCCAGAACAATTTCGTTTTTATTAATATAGTTAGATCCGGTTGAATCTTCACTTATAAAGATGGAATCAAGATCTTGTGTGAACCAGGGTTGAATCCCTTTAAAGCCGTGAGTTTTATCCAAATAACTGATAACAGAAGAAATTTTTTCGGCTCGCTCCCCTTTCAATATTGGATCTGCTTTTTTTATTTTGCCATCTATCAATATCTTTTCATCAGAAATAAATTGCTCCAATCTCCTGATCTGACTGCTTTCTGAAATACTGAATGCGCCCCATGGTCCGAATGAACTTAAAAATGCAATTATACAAAGCGAAACAGGAATTACTTTGATATTTTTATTCTTACTTACTAAAAAGTACGTAGCGATAATTAACAACCAGAATGCAATTAACAATATAAAATAGCGGTTCTCGGTTATACCATATTGTGAAACCCTTTTAAAAACAGCTAATCCAAGCAAAATAATCAATGGGTATAATGCGATGTAAAACCAACGATCCACTATTTTTATCCAGGAATTCCCTTCGCGATCTTTTACCGGCCAAATAAGTAATAATGATAATATTCCTATAACAGAAAACCCTATTACCAGATAAGACACCCATCCGCGAGGAAGTTCCATTGCTATGGCTATCTTAGCACCATAGGCATAAAGTATAAATAAGTAAATAGTAACAAGAGGAAGCAAAACAAACTGAGTGAATACTTTTAATCCTTTAGGGTACTCCATGACACCTTCAAGAGCCTGAGTTTGTTTAGGAACACCTGCCAGAAAAAACCAGGTATTAAAAATACCGGCTAAAAACCACCACAGATCGGCATAATACTTTGAATTTATTTCAACCTTAAAAAGTTTATCGATAGCGAGTAACGCTAATGCCAGGCCCATATATAAAACACCGGTATATAATCCCGCAGTTAAAAAACGAATAAATAACGATTTGTTAAATTGCCAAAAACCATTGGTATGCCTCACATTGATAAAGGGAGCGAAAGAAACTAACAGGTGGAGGCCAATTACAAACAATACAAAACGAGCCGTATCTTCAAGTCCGAAATTTTTAAAATCAGGCAATACAAAATAGTAGCAAACGATCAGGATCAATCCTAAAACCTGTATTAAGATGCGTTTAAAAACAGGTTGATCTTTACTTTCAGAATATAATTCAGCGGCTAAAAATAAATTCAAGCCTAAATAACAACACATAATTACCTTCCAGAGATAGTTAACGTAATTAAGTTTTTCATAATCACTATGCATTAAATAAATAGCAATAGCGGTTGCAATAATGGAAGATAATAAGGAGAGGGGAAATCTTTTAATGGTGCTTATCGACTCGGTGAAAAAACTTTGGAGTGATGGTAGTTTGAACATTGTATGGTTTCAGATATAATTTTATTTAATGATCACCCCTTTTTTATTAAGCAAGGGAATAAGAATTAAATTTTCATCTTTAATTGTTTCAGGTAAAAAAATATATTTTTTATCATACATCACATTTTTGATAAAAAAACTTACCCAAAATTCATTATTCAGTCCAAATACAGTTTCAACGATCGGCTCAATTTTCTTAAAATCATTTGCCTTTATAACATCCAGGAAATGTCGTAAAATTGATGTTTTTACATTTTCATTATTGAACATTCCGTACCCAGTTGAAGTAACCAAAACGCCTTCGATATTTTCATGTTTAAAATTTAACAAATAAACATTCCATTCATCTTCATCCAGTTCATTCTGCTCTTTAACTATAGCTACAGCAATATTTTCAACAATTGGGGGAACAATATCTTTCTTCATACAAAAACGATCTATTAAACCTTTTCACTCAATTAAATGTTCCTGATTTCGAAAAAAACATTATACAAATCAAATTTTAAATCCATTCAAATTAACTACCATACATTTCAAGTGCAGCATCAACATAATAAAACACATCTGTTGGATGATCCTGGCCGGGTATTTTCTTCTCACGTTTATTACCCAAACGCACCACAACCATATTTAACTTAGGAATGCATAAAATATACTGTCCTAATATACCACGGGCATAAAAAATATCATGTCCTTTATAGTTTGGGATCAACCACCATGAATAGCCATATTTCGCATTTTTTTTGCCAAAATCATCCATCAGGTCAGCCGGTTTTATCGAATTTAAAACATATTCAGTAGAAATCACCTGCTTGCCATTCCACTTTCCGCTATCTAAAAATAATTCTCCAATACGACCAAAATCACGTGCATTTGAGTTGAAACAGCAATATGTTTTTTCCATCCCACCTTCATGGTCGAGACTCCACAATGCACCATTTTTAGCACCGATCGGTTTCCATAGTTTTTCAGAAGCATAATCACTTACTGTTTTCCCTGTTACCTTTTCAAGAACAAAACCAAGCAATTCGGTATTACCACTCAGATAAGAAAATGTTTTGCCGGGATCAGAAGTCAATTCATATTTGTAGGTGAGTTTTTTTAAATCGCTTCCATAATAAGCGGCACCGGGATAAGCAAATGGATTTACATAATCTTCGTCAAAGTTAATTCCAGAAGACATGGTCAACAAATGTTTAATAGTAAGTTTTGCGCCTTCCCCCTCTTTAAACTCAGGTAAAAAATCACCCACAGGTTGATCAACATTTTTAATGAATCCATCATCAATGGCACAACCAATTAAAATACTTGTAAATGTTTTCGCCATTGAAAACGAGTTGGTATGGGAGTCTTCACCATAACCATCCCAATATTGTTCATGGGCAATAGAGTCGTTTTTAATAACCACAAAAGCTATTGTTTCCATTTCCTCAAATTCCTTTTTATGGGATTCTGATATAGCTTTTGAATTGTAAGCATTCGATAGATTCCACTTTTGAAATGCACCGGCTTTTATCTCCCGATTATCAAAAATGGCATACTCTGAAATATTTGGTCCTGAACGTCCTTTAAAATAAGTATTTCCAACGGCCTTGTATAAGTATGTTTTGCCTGAAACAATGATGAGGAGATTTAAGACCACCAAAATGATGAGAAACCATTTACCGGTTTTTTTGAGAATTTTCATACTTTATCCAATAGTTAAAAAAATGTTTAACAAAATTACGCCAATTAATCGTTTAAAAGCAAGAAAAAGCCAAAAAACAGTGATGTAATTAACATATTTTGTCCCTCCTTTTTTAAATAAATGGGGTAATAAAATTCAAAAAATCAAATTTTATTGGCGAGGCCGGTTTTTAGGCAGGAAAACGCTCTGTTTTCTAATAGAGTACGCTTAAATTTATACGTAAACAGGCTCTTGGCATATATTTCGATGCTTCTATAAGAGCCCAACGCAGGCTAAGTCCAATATAAAACGTACACATTGCATGCCTGAAGCGAAGGCTTTACTTTGGCTACAAAAAGCTACAGGAAATTTAAACAAGCACTACTGTTAATTTTTAAATTAATGGTCGTTTTGTGTTGCTTTTACTGCATCATTTTTAATACTCATGAACAAAAAGACTAAAACCCCTGCTATTGTGAGAAGAAAATAAGTAACATATTCGATTCGACCTGAATCAACCATTGTCCCTGCAACATTATCAGGTTTAGGATATTCAAGAAAAGCCCAACGGAAAGGGAAAATAAATACAAGTGCAATAATTATTATTGGCATCAATTTTTTTATCATGATTTCTAATTTTTTGTTGAATAAATCTTTGACTATTTTTTACATAACAAAGATATTTTGAATCAAAAAATTAAAATATGACGTTTCTCAGTTTTTGAACATGATGTTGATCAGTTTTTTTTTCAAACAAAAAATCACCATTTAAAACAAAAAGAATAAGAAGGCTTAAACCTCTTTGTTTTAAAGGATCTCAATGAAAATAAATTTACATGCTTAAGTACCTTCCTTTTAACTGTTTTTCGTTTTTTGTTTTTAGAATAATTTGAATGAGGAGGGTTGGATACGATCTCCGAGTCTTTTGATTGTCGTTGTTTAGGATTTAAATTTTGATCATCTCCAACATCAGCTACTACATCTGATCGATTCAATTTGTTGTTTTTTTGTAATTTTCCGAATTCATCATCCGCCATTTTTTGATATTTGTGGCAAGGACAATCGGGGTTACGGGGATCATTCAAATCGAATACTTGTTTATCATTACCGGGTTGAGCAAAAGAGAGCTGAGTAAATAAAAAAAATAAAAGCCCCAGTAGCCTCCCCTTCCTTAAACAGGGAAGGGAGGTTTTTGGAGCTTTATTTAATTTAACAGTGTTCATTTTTTTATTCTTTGTTACTCAAATGGTGATGGATCTTTTACGCTTTTTTAATTGTTACTTTTTCCATACCACTCCATGTTTTGAATTCATTTGTATAATACAAATATGCTGAAGAAGCTGGTGCATCGTATACTCCCGGCATTTCTGCTTTCAGATCCAGGTTGATCTCTTTTATTGCATTTGGACCCATTCCGCGATAATATACCGCAATATTATTCCCAACTATTTCATAGTAATCAAATACTTTCTTTTCCTGCAACTCTTTTAATTGCCATGGTTGCACAGTAAACCCTGCCGGGATACCAATGATAGCCATTGTACTTGGCACCTCTTCATTTTTTTTGTTTGTAATTGTTGCAGTCATTCGAACTGTTTCACCAACGCTTGCACTTTTGGTAGCCAATTTTGTTTTCAGATCAATTGCACAAAGTCCATCACTTACAGGTAACGTAGTACTCCAGTTTAATGAAATTGAGTAAGGTAGCGGGGTTTTCACACCAAGGTATTTTACTTTCACATCATGTTTACCTTCACCTTTAATAAACTCTTCCATTCCATCAATTACAATCGC
>JAZKBX010000115.1:5696-8777 GCA_040388455.1 Bacteroidota bacterium | reverse complement strand
CAAGTACCATCTTTGAACCTTCTTCCCACATTTTTAATTTAAAAGGACCTGTACCTACAGGGTTTCTGCGGAAATCTTCACCATAATGAAGGATCACTTCTTCCGGAATAACAGAAAAATATTTCATGGTCAGAATTCTTAAAAAAGGTGTGAATGGTTTTGAAAGGTGAATGATGAACGTGCTGTCATTTACAGCTTCAAATCCATTTTTGTTATTCATATCAACATTTGAAAGTAATGATGTGGCGCTTGATACTGTTGCATCTAACAAACGATTGAAACTGTAAACAAAATCACGTGCTGAAACTTTACGTCCTTTTCCATCTGCAAAAGATTCGTTATCGTGAAAAAAAACATCATTGTGTAAATTAAAAGTATAGGTCAAACCATCTTTTGTTATATCCCAGGACTTTGCCAGGGAAGGTTCTACGAGCAGGGAGTCGTCCATTTGTACCAATCCGTTGTAAAGTTGATTTACTACCCAGATGTTTTCAAACGAGCGTGCAGCGGCAGGATCAAGAGAAGAGATACCCGCCATTTCATTGTATTTAAAAACAGTGCGGGTGCCTTTCTTTTTTTCATCTCCCGAAGAACAGGATATAGCAAACAAAGCCATTAGGAGGTATACTAATTGTTTTTTCATTATGATTTTTCGGTTTTTACTAAAATAAAATTACAGGAGTAGGGTTCTTTTCAAGTTCAAGTTTAGAGAATCTCTGTACATCAAAATATTCAAACAAAATCCAATTACCAACAACTTTTTAAACAATAGAGGAGATGAGAGATATTAAATATTGGATACGAAAACGACATAGACTGACTCTCCCCATTCATTGAGAGGTTTGGGATGAGAACTTTAGGCAAAACAAAAAAATTGTTAATATATTTGAATTTTGAGATAAAAAATATCATTCATCTTACTTCTCATAGCTCTTATCTTATATCTTTGCACACATGCAAGAAACAATTATAATTCTAGATTTTGGTTCCCAATATACACAGCTGATAGCACGCAGAGTAAGAGAGCTTAATGTATATTGTGAAATTCATCCGTTTAATAAAATTCCAAAAATTACAAGTGACGTTAAAGGTGTGATACTTTCCGGCAGCCCATTTTCGGTGCGCGATCCGGAATCTCCTAATCCTGATCTATCGTCATTTAAAGGTAAATTACCTTTGTTAGGTGTTTGTTACGGAGCACAGTTAATGGCTCAAAAATTTGGAGGTGAGGTATTATCTTCTGAACATAGAGAATATGGCCGTGCTAATTTATCATTTGTGAAAGAAAACAATGACTTGTTCAGAGGGGTGACCAACAATTCACAAGTATGGATGAGTCATGCAGATACCATAACTAAAATACCGGATAACTATGAAATTATCTCCAGTACAAAAGATGTAAAATTCGCGGGTTACCAGGTGATGGATGAACAAACGTATGGAATTCAATTCCATCCTGAAGTATATCATTCGGTAGAAGGCGGTCTTTTGTTGAAAAACTTTTGCGTGGATATTTGTGCTTGCTCTCAAAACTGGACCCCGGACTCATTCGTAGAGACCGCTATTGCCAGTTTAAAAGAAAAAATAGGAAATGATAAGGTAGTGTTGGGTTTAAGTGGAGGGGTGGACTCAAGTGTTGCGGCAGTATTGTTGCATAGAGCAATAGGTAAAAACCTGTATTGCATTTTTGTTGACAACGGCTTGTTACGTAAAAATGAATTTGAAGGTGTGCTTGCTTCTTATCAACACATGGGTTTGAATGTAAAAGGCGTGAATGCGAAGGAACGCTTTTATTCAGAACTTGCTAATGTTACCGATCCTGAGAAAAAAAGAAAAGCAATTGGTAAGGTCTTTATCGATGTGTTCGATGATGAATCAAAACGCATACAAGATGTAAAATGGCTGGCACAAGGCACTATTTATCCTGATGTTATTGAATCCATATCCGTTAATGGTGGAGCCTCTGCAACAATTAAATCTCATCACAATGTAGGTGGTTTGCCCGATTTTATGAAATTGAAAATCGTTGAACCTCTCAACACTTTATTTAAAGATGAAGTAAGAAGAGTTGGTAAATCACTTGATATTGATGATGCTATTTTAAGTCGCCATCCTTTTCCGGGACCAGGTTTGGCAATACGGATATTAGGTGATATCACCTTAGAAAAAGTAAGAATATTGCAGGAAGTGGATCATATTTTTATTGACAATTTAAAAACATCAGGATTATATAAAGATGTTTGGCAAGCAGGTGCAATATTCCTTCCGGTTCAAACAGTAGGTGTAATGGGTGATGAACGTACTTACGAAAATGTTGTAGCTTTGCGTGCCGTAACTTCTACTGATGGCATGACAGCCGATTGGTGCCATTTACCTTACGAATTTTTAGGAAAAGTATCAAACGAAATAATAAATAAAGTAAAAGGTATCAATAGAGTGGTATATGACATTAGCTCTAAACCACCTGCTACTATTGAATGGGAATAAGATTTAGTATTGATAAATATTTTTGTTTTAAATGTTAAGTGTTAAATTGCAAATGCAATTTTCTGAAACAATTCAACATTTATAATTTGAAATTCAACATTTTCATACTACTTTATTAAGATATAAAATGAAATTAAATATAAAAAAACATTCTACATCATCTCATGTATCGTACATATTACTATGTACTTTATACTTAATACTTAATGCATTTACAGCTTATTCTCAGGAAAAGCCTGCAGGTGGTATCTTGAAAAGCAAAAACGTTACTACCATTAACGGTGTTAAATATTATTTACATACAGTAGAAAAAGGACAAACACTTTTCGCAATTGCAAAAGGCTATGAGTTGAGTTTAAATGATATTGTAATTGAAAATCCGGAAGCAATAGATGGGATCAAACCAGGACAAGTTCTTAAGGTCCCGATTAAAAAAGCAAAAAAGATCGAATCTGCTCCAGTCACTAATGGCGGTAATTATGTATTGCATCAGGTAGAAGCCGGGCAAACATTATATTCGATCTCTAAACAGTATAACACAACTGTTGAAAAAATAAAGATCCTTAATCCTGAATTAAATGAGGGCTTAAAGGG
>JAZKBX010000115.1:0-5686 GCA_040388455.1 Bacteroidota bacterium | reverse complement strand
TGGACAAACATTGAAAGTGTCTATAATAAAACCTAAAACTGAAACTGGAGCCATTGTAAAATCTACAACAATAACAACTGAAAAACTTGAAAAAAAGCCAAATGAAAAAGGACTGGCAAAACCAGTTGCTCCTATTGATCCCATATTTATGGGGCCTTCAGACAGTACAACCACTTTTTTGATTGAAAATAGAGATTTGGATACAGCAGTAGCATCTGCCATAAGTTATACCGGAGAAATAAAAAAAGAATACAATGTGGCATTTTTTTTACCTTTTCATACTAATGAGGCAAATGAGATCGATATCGAAAATATTATTAAAGGTGAAGCTCAATTACCAAATAAAAGCACTATTGCGCTTCAGTTTTATGAAGGGGCTATCTTGGCTATAGATTCATTAAAAAAACAAAAGCTAAATGCTAAGATCTTTGTTTATGATATTGATGATCAGGATTCGTTAAATATTCTGAATATTCTAAAAAAACCAGAGCTAAAGGAAATGGATCTGATGATAGGCCCCCTGTATGGCTCCAGCTTTATGCCGGTTGCAAAATTTGCAAAAGATCATTCTATTCCAATTGTATCACCATTTACACAAATAAATAAAGTTTTGTTCGATAATTTATATGTCTGCAAAGTATTGCCATCAAATGCAATGCAGGTGGAACAAATGGCGCATTTTGTTATAGATACTTTTCAGAAACAAAATATTATTTTGGTAAACAATGGGAATCCTAAAGAAGTATCATTTTATAATGTTTTCAAAAACATTGCCAATAAAGCATTAAAAAAAGCAGGATACAAAGCTGCCGATTCATTAAAGGAAGTTAAAAGTTCAGCAGCAATCGAAAGCATGCTTAGTTCTTCTAAATTAAATGTGATTGTGTTGCCTTCTAATAATCAATCGTATGTAACTGAATTTATAAGCAAATTAAATCCTCTTGTGGATAAACATAAAATTATACTACTCGGCCTTCAAAGCTGGATAAACTATGACAACCTGGATTTTGACTATCTGAATAAACTTTCTGTTCACATTCCATCTAATAATTTTATTGATTATCAAAATCCTGTAACGCGAAATTTCATTAATACCTATTACGAGCGGTTTAAAACTGATCCTGAATTGTATTCTTATCAAGGATATGATATCGCTTATTATTTTATTTCTGCACTTCAGAAATATGGTACCGGATTTTTAAATAATATAGTTGATTATAAATACCAGGGTATTGAAACCAATTTCAACTTCATGCAATATCCTTTAGATAGTGGATTTGAGAATAAATTTGTCTACATTCTTAAATATCAGGATAATAAATTGGTAAAAGCAAATTGAAAAAAAAGTTTCAAGTTCAAAGTTTGAAAGTTTAAAGTTATGGCTATAGTATTCATAGTTTTATAACATTTAAATAAACTTTTCAAATTAAAACCCCATCCAACTTTAAACTAAAATGAAGGAACAAATTACCGAATGGTTTAAATCTTTGCAGGATTCTATTTGTACTGCCATTGAACATGAAGATGGGAAAGGTAAATTCGAAGAAGATAATTGGTTACGTGAAGAAGGCGGAGGAGGAAGAACCCGCATCCTGCAAAGTGGCAATGTAATTGAAAAAGGTGGTGTCAATTTCTCTGCAGTTCACGGTGATGTCCCTGATTTTCTGATGAAAGAAAATCCTGTTTCAAACTCCGAAAAAAACACCTTTTATGCAACAGGTGTTTCTATCGTGATTCATCCTCACAACCCTATGGTTCCTATAATTCACATGAATGTGCGTTATTTTGAAATGAGTAACGGTGCCTGGTGGTTTGGGGGCGGCATCGATCTAACTCCCCATTATGTTAATGAAGAGGACGCTGTTTTTTTTCATTCTTCATTAAAAACAGCTTGCGACAAACACAATACAAATTACTATCCTGATTTTAAAAAATGGGCCGATGATTACTTTTTCATCACTCACCGAAAGGAAACACGAGGTATTGGCGGAATATTTTTTGACAAATTAAGTCAAACTACTAATTGTACTAAAGAACAATTATTTGCTTTTGTTCAGGAAATAGGCAATTCATTCGCGCCTGCATACACTTTTTTAATGAATAAAAACAAAAACCTGCCTTATACCGAAAACAACAAACAATGGCAGTTATTGCGCAGAGGGCGTTATGTAGAGTTTAATTTAGTTTACGATAAAGGAACCAAATTCGGTTTGGAGACCAATGGAAGAGTTGAATCCATTTTAATGAGCTTACCCTCCACAGCTGGTTGGTTTTACAATTATACCCCAACTTCAAACAGTCCGGAAGAAAAAAGCCTTTCTTTTTTGAAAAAAGGGATCAATTGGGCTTAGAATAATTGTGTACCCCTCCTATTTAGCCTTTATTGTTGAGTCAACTACAAAAAATTCCTCCGATACTATTTTACACTAATTTCGCCATTTTAACATATTGATTATCAGCGATATTAAAAAAAAATCGTGCAATTAGTGTCAAAAACCTTTTTTCGGAGCGGGACTCATTGTTAATAAATTATTATCAACAAATGCAACCTTTTTTGTTGGTTTACTGTCTCTTATTAAATCACTTTGGTAAAATAAAAAAAGAGCTAAGAATATCAACATAAATTTAGAAAATTGTATTTCGGACTTTTTATTTATCTTTCGTAAATTATCAAAAAATAATGGTTTTTAGAGAGTACATTTTTTCTTAAAAAAAGCTTTTTTTTCTTGTTGAACAATTGCAGCTTCTGGATTATCTTTTTTTATTGTGTTTGTTAATTTTTTTGAACTTTAAAATAAAATATACGTTGTCATAAAACACTTCTGACTTTATATTAAATTTTCTCAGTATGAACAAAAATTTATTCATAAAAACAGCACCGGGTAATTCAACTCCATTGTTTTCAAAAATAAATTTACGCATCCTCGCTTCAGCAATTTTATTCTTAGAAATATTTAATGTTAATGGGCAAAACACCTCAACTGTAAACCCTTTGAAAGGTTTTGACGAAGCTGCTGTTCTGAAAGAATTCCGAAAAAGAGAAGGCTCCGAAATTAAATATCCGGCAGCATACGCTGGGTTTCTAAATTTTAAAAAGCAGGAATTTATTGGCAAAAAAGAAGGTACCTGGCAAAAAAGTTTACCTGCCCCTCCCCCATCCAATTTATCGGGAGTTTGTGGTAATATAGACTTTGAGACGGGAGATCTATCCGGCTGGACTGGATTTTCTGGCGCAAACCCTGGCTGTTGCGGCACTTCCGGCTTTGTTTCTAACGGGGTAAATGCAGCTATTAATGATGCTAATGGACGACATACTATTACAACTGGTGCAGGAATGGATCCTTGCAGTGGTTTTCCTGTTGTAGCACCTGCAATGCCGGGTTACGCAGCCGGAGTTTTTTCCTGTCGTTTAGGAAATGGAGTTAATGGCAGTCAGGCCGAAAGGATGGAAACTGTTTTTACTCCAACAGCTTCTAATAATGTCTTTACGTATCAATACGCTGTAGTTCTGGAAGATCCTGGACATGGTACCGCTGATCAACCTTTTTTTAATGTGGAAATGTTGGATGCGAATGGCGTACCGGTACCTTGTACTTCTATTTTATACGTTGCCGGAGGAGGGATCCCCGGATTCCAGAATTCACAAAATTGCAATGGCGTCATCTTTAAACCATGGACAAATGTGAGTGTTGACTTAGTAGGACAAATTGGGAACCCTGTTACAGTTCGCTTTACCAGTGCTGATTGCACCTTTGGTGGGCATTACGGTTACGGTTATGTTAATAGCGAATGTACTCCGCTGATCGTTACACAACAGGATTCTTTATGTGTTGGCGCCAGTACCACCCTTACTGCTCCTTATGAAGACAATAACACTTATAACTGGACCGGTCCGGGCGGACCATATACCGGACAGATCATTACTATTACTCAGGGAGGGACATATGTGGTTACAATGCTTTCCAGTACCGGCTGTGTTAAAATGTTAAATTATATAGTTACAGAAAATCCAACCGCATTTGTCAATGCCCCCCCTGATCAAACAGTATGTAGTGGATCCCCGGTAGCGTTAACGGGCTCTCTTGGAGGTGCAGCCACAGCAGCCACATGGAGTGGTGGTGCAGGTACATATACTCCAAACAATACCAGTTTAAATTGCAGCTACTCTCCAAGTGCTGCTGAAATAACAGCAGGTACCCTAACATTAACGTTAACAACCAATGATCCGAATGGACCATGCCCAGCGGTAAGTGATCAAACAATAATTACAATTAACCCGGAGGCTATTGTTTCGGCAGGGCCGGATCAAACCATTTGTATTGGTAACACAGTAACTTTGGCCAGCAGCATTGGCGGAGCCGCTGTAAGTGGCACATGGAGCGGTGGCACAGGGACATACAGCCCGAACAATACCACTCTCAATGCGGTTTATACACCCAGTACAGGAGAAGCAACCGCAAGCATTGCCACCTTAACTTTTTCTACCAACGATCCTGCTGGGCCTTGTTTAAGTGTAAACGACCAAATGATAATTACTATCAACCAATTACCAACTGCCAATGCCGGATCCACTCAATCTGTTTGTTCCGGGTTACCAATTACACTTGCAGGTGCAATTGGAGGGTCTGCTACCAGCGGAACATGGAGTGGTGGAAATGGAACCTTTTCTCCTAATAATACTACTCTAAATGCAACATACACCGCAAGCGCTGCTGAATTTGATGCAGGCACCGTTATGTTAACGCTTACTACAAATGATCCGGTAGGCCCCTGCTCTTTCTCCTCATCCAATGTTACTTTTAATTTTTACCAGAATCCTATTGTAAATTACTCCGTTGATATTCCAGCCGGATGCCCAACACATTGTGTGAATTTCACAGATCTGACCATTGTTGGTGGAGGAGATTCAGTTGTTACATGGATCTGGGATTTTGGAGATGGCAGTTCCGGTTCCGCTTCTCAGCATCCTGCTCATTGTTTTTCAGATCCCGGTTTCTATGATATTAAATTAATTGCCACCTCCAATCATGGCTGTACCTCATTTTTAAGTATCCCTCAAATGGTTCAGGTTTATTACCTGCCTGTTGCCGAATTTAAACCTACACCAAACCCTGCATCGGTAATTGATCCAACCATTACCTTTAATAATCAATCATCACCTGATGTAAATTACTGGAATTGGGATTTTGGTGATAGCACTTTTCTTGCGCCTCATACCTCAAGTCCTGTGCACATTTACCCCAGTATTGCATCGGTCAGCTATTGGGTAACGTTAATTGTTCACAATGCAGATGGTTGCTACGATACCATAGCACATGAAGTTTTTATAGGACCTGAATTCACTTTTTTCATTCCTAATGTATTTACTCCAAATGCCGATGGAACGAATGATTATTTTTTCGGTTCAGGAATTGGTATCATAAAATATGATCTATGGATATTTGACCGATGGGGAGATATGATCTTTCATGGAAAAGAATTACATGATAAATGGGATGGCAGGGCGAATGATGGTGGAAATATGGCGCAAATAGATGTGTATATCTGGAAGGTAAGGCTTACTGATGTATTTAATAAAGTGCATTATTATATTGGAACGGTTACTTTAGTTGAGTAAGATGTTGGATGTTAATTGTTAGTTGTTAGTTGTTAGTTGTTAGTTGTTAGTTGTTAGTTGTTAGTTGTT
>JAZKBX010000114.1:3762-24748 GCA_040388455.1 Bacteroidota bacterium | reverse complement strand
GATTGTTTTCAGCATAGTAGGCTAAAACATTAGCCATTATAGGAGCCAGTGTATCAAAAGCCTCATCACCTAATTCACTTTGTTCGGAATATCCTAAACTTGGTAATAATTGATTATTAAAAAAAGTTCCATTATACACAATGGAAGTTCCTGCATCTGAATTTTTAAACCCTTTTGGGAAATAATCCAAATTCATTTCAAACTTAATGGAATCTCCTGGCAGGAGAGCGGTTGCAAGCTTGTAAATCTGAAATCCATTTTCTTTATCATCTAATAATATGGTGGTAGCCTTATTAAATTTTAATTCGTTAATATGTATTTCAGTGAATAAATTAATAATAATACTATCAATAGCTTTGTTTGTTTTATTTTTCAGAATATAAAAACCGTTCATTTTAACGCCACGTTCCTGTGGAAAAATATCGACATTCCAGTTTGCAGTAACAATGCGTGGTTGAGGCGTTTTTGAATACCGTTTATATTTCTTTTCAAATTCAGCCTGGGCCTCTTCTTGT
Source organism: Bacteroidota bacterium (assembly GCA_040388455.1). Taxonomy (GTDB): domain Bacteria; phylum Bacteroidota; class Bacteroidia; order 2-12-FULL-35-15; family 2-12-FULL-35-15; genus 2-12-FULL-35-15. The sequence goes on along the minus strand of JAZKBX010000114.1, from coordinate 24,233 downwards.
TTTTTGGAAGAAATATTTTTATTTAAAACAGAAGTATTATAATAAATAAATCCTCCGCTCATTAAGAATACTAAAATCCCCAGAGACATTGCTAGTTTTGCTTTGCCAGTAAACAATGGTTTTGCGATACGTAAGCGATTTTTAAAACCTTTTTCTTTGCCTCGTACCCAAAGTAAATTTGATAGCAGAATAAGTATAATTGCAAAACTGCTCCAATAGATCTTAAAAATTACGAAAGAATAAATACCATGCCCGTATCCATTCATATCTGAATAGGGTAGGCGAGGGCCACTGCTGTTAAACATCAATAATTGATTATTCCATTCCAGTAAGCTGAACGCAATAGGGAACAAAATCAAAATCAATACAGCCACAAAATAACCAACATATTTATTGTTGATTATTACCTGCACAGCCATTGCCAATGCACATATCAATGATAAACTAATTAATTTAAAACCAAATAATTCTTTGACGTATTGGAGTACTTCCACTTTGTAATAACCATTATACATCTGAATAGACATCCCTGTAATCATTATGACAAATAGCAAAATAATTTGTACCGATACCAGGGCAGTCAATTTAGATGCAAAGCTTACCCACGGGGCAAGAGGACTTACTCCGACTAATTCATCCACTTTAGCATCACGCTCGCGCCAAACAACAATACCAGCATAAAACACAATTAAAATGATCATGAAAAATTGAAATATTCCTGCTCCAACCTGCAAGATCTGGTAGGTTACCGGGAATGTAGAAGTGCCATAAATAAGCCCTAATTGAGAACTAACTGCAACAAAACTTAAAATGCTTAGGGCTATTATAATTAAGAAAAATATACTTTTTACAATTTTATTAAACTCGAATTTTGCTAAAAAATAAGTTTGATAAAAGCTGAACTTAGAACTGAAATTTTGTGTTGCCTTAGGAACATCAGCTAATGAATTAACAGGGGCTGATGCGATTGATAACATTTCTTTTCTTTTTCTACGAAAGAAGGATACAGGCTCATTAAACTGGCTGAATTTGAAACGAAGAAATGTTAAAAGGGTTATGCTTACTCCTATTCCAAGCCATAATAAACGATTGTAAAGTAAAACACCTTCAAAAGGAATGGATAATGAATTTTGTTCGGAAGGGGACCAGAATTTTGTGATTTTATTTAAAGCTTGTTCGCCAAAAGGTTCCAATAAAGAGGCGATTGTTTGATTGTCCAGATCAGCAAGCAATGAAGAAGCGATGCCTTTAATTAATATCAATGCAATACAACCCACATATCCCGCAATCATATTACGCGAAAAAGTTACCAAAGAAAAAAAGATGGCGCCAACTAATAAAGTATTTGGAACAACAAATAAAATAAATGGTTGCAGGTAATTCATTATATTAAATGCTCCTAGTTTCTCCGGTTCAATCCCGGGTAAGGCACAAGTGATCATATGCCCTAAAACAGTACCGGTTAGCACAAACATGGCAACTAAAAAGGCCGCGGTAAATCGTCCGAACAGATATCCGAATTTGCTGATGGGCTTCGTAAACAATAGCGGATGCATGTTATATTGGAAATCCTTATATACAGCAGGAGCAATAATGGTAATTAAAATAATTGCTCCAATAATATCAGTACTCAACCCATTTAAAATACCTGCAATGGCGTTGGCAGAGTTAATTGTAGCATTACTATCTGAACTTGTACCTCCAAGTAAACCAGCAACTGCTGCGGTAAGTAGCATGGATAGTCCAAAGAATACCAAAAAGAAAATATAGGTTGCAGGTTTTTTGAACCAGAGTTTAAGCTCGAAAAGAAATATTTGTTTGAACATTTTTTAATCAGTTTGAAAGTTTAAAGTTGTTAAGTTTAAAGTTTAAAGTTGGGAAGTTTGTTAGTTATTTCATGAATTTGAAAAATTTGAATTTGTGTTGTAACAGGACAGAACTTTAAACTTTCCAGATTTCCAACTTTAAACTAATTTGTTATCGTTGCAAAATAAACATCTTCCAAATCGGCTGTTACATTGGCGAACGAAGCATCAGGTTGCGCTGTGTCAAATACATGGATCTGGATCTTACCTTCTACTACTTTCGTAGAAATAACTTTAAAATTGCTTTTGTGTTCGGTCAACTGCTCCTTATCAATATATTTAACCCAGATCTTACCTTTCATATCTTCGATTGTTTGGGCGGGTTTACCTGAAAGCAATATCTTTCCCTGGTTCATGATCACCATATTTGAACATAAATTGCGTACATCATCAACAATGTGCGTGGAAAGAATAACAATAATATTTTCACCTATCTCACTTAACAAATTATGAAAACGATTACGTTCCATAGGGTCTAAGCCTGCTGTTGGTTCATCCACAATTACCAATTTGGGATTGCCTAACAATGCTTGAGCAATTCCGAAACGCTGACGCATCCCTCCGGAATAATCACCAATATTGCGTTTTCGGGCTTCGAACAAATTAGTTTGGTTTAGTAATGCTTCACAAACTTCTTTGCGTTCTTTCGCATTATCCAAACCTTTCAAAATTGCAAAGTGGTTCAACATATCTATGGCAGATACTTTAGGATAAAACCCAAAATCCTGGGGTAAATAGCCAAGCACTTTACGTACCTCATCTTTTTGTTTTATCACATCAATATCGCCTAAGGTAACAGTTCCACTATCAGGTTCCTGCAAAGTAGCAATGGTACGCATGAGAGAGGATTTTCCTGCCCCGTTTGGTCCAAGTAAACCAAACATACCATTACCAATTTCCATATTAATATTGTCTAATGCTTTTAACCCGTTGGAATAGGTTTTAGAAAGATTGCTGATGGTTAGTTTCATTGTTGTTGTTTAGAAATTTTTGGTAAGACGATTAAAACTAAAAATTTGTTACTTTTTATATGCTTATTTAATTTTTGAACAGGTAAATCTATTAAAAAATTGTTGATTACAATAAAAAAACGCCCCGCAAATGCGAGGCGTTTCCATTTTAATCTGTGAAATCTGTGGCACTATTTTTTTGAATTTTAGCCCTCGGAATTTAATTCTATTTCATATCATCCATAATAGCAATTGTTTCGCTCAGATAAATATCTTTTTTCAAACTCTTATACCAATCTTTTGCTTTAGTGGCTTTGGCTGTATCGGCTGCAATTGCGATAGCATCTGTTTTTAAAGCTGCAATTTCAAGTCCTGGAATTTCCTTATCCAATTCCTCCATTTTTTTCGATTCTGCTTTATATCGCTTTTGATCAGTTGTATATTTATCGAAGTTTAAAGATACTATAGTGCTGTCTTTTTGTTTTTTCAAACGTTTAGCAGCAGTTTCCAAAATGGTAAAACCCGAACTTTTTTTCAATCGTGCTTCACTGTTTGCCTTCAGTTTATTAAGTGAATACGATGGATTTAAAGGCTGATATGCAGCAGGTGCGATTTCATCCCAGATCATTGGATATTCTTGTTCTTTTTCTCCCTGATCAAGTAAATAATAAGGATCAGGCAGAATAATATCTGGTATCACACCTTTTAGTTGTGTTGCACCACCATTAATTCTATAAAACTTTTGAGTGGTGATTTTTACCTGTCCCAATGGCTTTATTGAAGCATATTGTGCCGGTAAATAATCGTCAAGATTAAAAAATCGTTGTACAGTACCTTTTCCAAAAGTAGATGGTGAAGTACCAACAATAATCCCACGTTTGTAATCCTGAATGGCGGCAGCCATAATTTCAGATGCAGAAGCTGAATTGGAGTTAACCATAATTGTTAAAGGACCACTATATACTACAGTTGGATCATGATCGTCCATCACCTGAGGAATTCCGGTTTTTGATTTTACCTGCACTATTGGACCTTTATCAATGAATAAACCGGCCATATTCACTACATCCGGTAATGAACCTCCGCCATTATAACGAAGATCCAAAATGATACCATCCACTTTTTCTTCATTTAATTTCAGAAGTTCTTTTTTAATATCCTTAGCGCAACTCCTACCGTTATTGCCATTGAAATCAGCATAAAACGTTGGTAATTTAATATAACCTATATTTTTCTTTCCCTTTAAAATTGCAGATTGAGCATAGGTTTCTTCAATTATTACAATGTCGCGCGTAATTGGGATAACTACAATGCTATTATCAGGTTTTCTTACTGTCAAACGAACTTCCGTTCCTTTTTTACCTCTTATTAACTGAACAGCATCATCTAAGCGCATATCGGTAATATCCACAGGCTCGGCTTCACCTTGTGCAACTTTTAAAATAATATCACCGGCCTTTAATTGTCCCTGGCGATAAGAGGCGCTTCCCGGAACAATACTACTAACTTTTACCGTGCCATCTTTTTCCTGAAGCTGAGCACCAATACCTTCTAACTGACCACTCATGCCTATGTCAAAATTTGCTTTTTCTTTTGGAGGGAAAAATTCGGTATGTGGATCATAGATACCGGTCACAGAATTAAAATAGGCAGTGAGACGATCGTTGCGGTCTAATTTTTTTAAACGTTTAAACCAATCATCATTACTTTTTAGCACTTTTTTTCTTGCAGCTATTTCAAGCTCATCTTTTGATTTAATTTTTACCGTATCACTTTTCTCTTTTGCTTTTTCCTGGCTATCCATCATTTCGGCAATACGGGAAAGGGTTTGATATTTCAGGTATTTTCTCCACTCTTCCTTTAAAGCTTCTTTATTTTTGCTAAAGTCTATTTTTTCCGCGTCCAATTCAAGTGTTTCATTATTACTGAAATCAAAAGGGTTTTCCAATATTTCTTTATAATAGGCTTGTGATTCATCAATCCTTAAATTAATGAGCTCAACCGATCTGTCAAAAAATGTAAAACGGCCGGTATTGATATCCTCATCAATGGAATGTTCAAACTTTTTTAATTCAGTAACATCATCCTTAACCAGGAACTTTTTATTGTAATCCAACCGTTGGATATAAAGTTTAAAAACTTGTTCGGAGAAAGCATCGTTCACTTCTTTAGGAGAGTAATGCGAAGCGTTCAAACTCTGCATTACAATTTGATCAATGGCTACTTCTTTGTCATTTTGGATGGTATACGTGTATGAAACAAGTGCTATTGCAGCAATTGGTATCAATAGGAGCAGTTTCTTTTTATTAAACATAATAGGTATGTATTATTTGATTATAAAACTACGAATTATAAAGAGGCGAAGACATGACCGAAAATATTATTTAACAATTAATAACAGATTGTATTTTTGTTATACATTTACTCATTAATTAGTATATCCAATATTAATCCCCCAAAAACTTCTTAAATGTCAAAACGACTATTATTATTCATTGTAGCCATTGTTGCTGCTGTTCTGATTTTCCTTATGTGGTTTAAAAGCAAGCCATCTTCTTCAGAAAACAAAGAAAATGCAGCTTTTAGCTCGTATATCAACGCGTTTACATCAGGAATTATTTCAAGTGAGTCCACTATTCGGATTTTGCTTACCAATGAAGTGGAAGGGCCCGTTGAAATCGGAAAACCAATTGAAAAAACATTGTTTGACTTTTCTCCTTCTATCAAAGGAACTGCAGTATGGTTAGATAGCAGAACCATCGAATTCCGCCCGGAGAAACCCTTGCCAAGTAATATACATTATGAAGCAGAATTTTATTTGTCAACTATTCTGAAGGTTCCGGATGAGTTTGAAACATTTGAGTTTGATTTTCAAACCATGCAACAATCATTTGAAGTGTATGTTGACGGAGTTACCACCACAGATAAAAAAAGCCTGCGTACACAGCGTTTGGACGGTTCTCTTGCTACTGCTGATGTTGCGGATCCTTTACTGGTAGAAAAATTGTTAACTGTTTCACAAAACAGTAAGAATCTTGTTATTACCTGGATCCATGAAGCAAACAGAACAACCCATCGTTTTTCAGTGGATGGAATACTACGAAGCGAAAAACCGGAGACTGTTGAATTAAAATGGGATGGAGCACCTTTGAATCTTGAAATTAAAGGAAGTAAAATTGTTGAAATACCTGCACTTGGCGATTTTAAGGTGGTGGATGTAAAGGTGATACAAAGCCCTGAACAGTATGCTGTATTACAGTTTTCCGATCCAATTATGGAAAATCAAACTCTTGATGGATTGGTTACTTTAACCGGGGGAGCTGCACTTAAGTATATTATTGAAGATAACGAAATACGCGTTTATCCGCAATCCCGCCAAAATGGTGCTCGCACAATCACTGCTGAATTAGGTGTTAAAAATATTTTAGGAACTTCCTTAAGAGAGCGTTATGTGATGGAAATAATGTTCGAAGAATTAAAACCTGAAATTCAATTGGTGGGAAAAGGTGTGATCTTACCAAATTCCAATGGTTTGATCTTCCCATTCAAAGCAGTGAGCTTAAAAGCAATTGATGTAAAGATCTTGAAAATTTACGAAAAAAACATTCCTCAATTTTTACAAATAAATAATCTGGAAGGTGACCGTGAATTAAGGCGTGTAGGGAAGGTTGTATTGAAAAAAACAATACAATTAACGCAAAAAAGTGCTTTTGACCTTGGTAAATGGAATACGTATTCATTTGATCTCGCAGAATTGATAAAAGCGGAGCCGGGTGCTATCTATAAAGTAATTATAAGTTTCAAAAAAGAATATTCAACTTATAAATGTGATAGTACCGACACAGAAAATAATGACGAATCAGGCATGCAGGAGGTTTCAGATGAAGATGCAGGTGATGATGAGGAACACGAATGGGATTATTATGGAGACTACTATTATGATGATTATGAATATTACGATTATGATTATCGCGAAAGAGATAACCCTTGTAATTCAGCTTATTACAGGAATAAAGAGGTAAAACGCAACGTATTGGCTTCTGATCTTGGTTTGATCGCAAAACGAGGAACAGATGGTTCTATGAATTTTATTGTTACCAATTTAATAACTACAAAGCCTGTTTCAGGAGCAACCATAGAATTATTAGATTATCAGTTACAGGTAATGAAGTCACTTAAGACCAATGGTGATGGTATGTGTGATGGCGTGTTCAAAAAGAAACCGTTTTTAATGGTTGCTAAAGCTGGTGAGCAACGAGGGTATTTGAAATTAGATGATGGTTCAGCACTATCATTAAGCGCATTCGATATTTCGGGTGAACAGATACAAAAAGGGATCAAAGGATTTATTTATGGGGAACGCGGAGTATGGCGTCCGGGTGATACATTGTTTTTATCATTTATCCTTGAAGACAAATTAAAAACCTTGCCTAATAACCACCCGGTACAGTTTGAATTGGTGAATCCCCAGGGACAGGTATTCAGGAAATTGATGAAGACTGTTGGACTTAATGGTTTCTATGATTTTACAACAACTACTGAAAAGAGTTCGCCAACCGGTAACTGGACTGCACGTGTGAAAGTAGGAGGGGTATGGTTCACAAAAAATATTAAGATCGAAACCATAATGCCAAATCGTTTAAAAATTAAATTGGATTTTGGAGTAGAACAACTTTCGGTTGCGCATAAAGATCAAAGCGGAACCCTTGAGGCGAAATGGTTAGTGGGGGCAGTAGCGAAAAACCTGAATGCTAAAGTAGATGTTACATTGAGCCAGATCTCAACCGTTTTCAAAAAATATGAAGAGTATCATTTTGATGATGCTTCCCGAAGCTTCAGTTCGGAGGCTCAAACTATTTTTGATGGCAATACCAATGAACTGGGGAAAGCAATTGTGAAACCAAACATTACGGTTAAAGATGCGGCACCAGGGATGTTGCGTGCAAATTTTAAAGTACGTGTATTTGAACAAGGTGGTGCTTTTAGTGTTGACCAGTTTTCATTGCCTTACTCTCCTTATACTTCGTATGTAGGTATGAAAGTGCCTGAAGGAAGCAAGTTTAGCGGTATGCTGCAAACGGATACTAACCATATTGTAAAAATTGTAACGGTAGACAGTGATGGAAAACCGATCTCAAAGAGCAGGTTGAAAGTTCAGGTTTATAAAGTAAACTGGCGCTGGTGGTGGGATAGCTATGATGGTGATCTGGCTAACTATGTTGGAAGTGAATACAAACAACCTGTACAAGATCAGTTTATTTCAACAGTAAATGGTAATGGACAATTTGTATTACGTGTGAATCGCCCGGATTGGGGACGTTTTTACGTATGTGTAACCGATCAGGAAAGTGGGCACCGCACCGGGCAAACAGTTTATATCGATTGGCCGGCATGGGCAGGTTCATCTCCAAAAGGGAATGATGGTGCAACGTTGCTTTCTTTTTCAAGTGACAAAAAACAATACAATGTAGGTGAGGATGTGAAATTAACTATTCCATCAAGTGGCGAAGGCCGTGCATTGATCAGTATTGAAAGCGGTTCTAAGGTGATCAAAGCATTTTGGGCTGAAACCAAAAAAGGGGAAACAACTTTTAATTTTCCTGTAACACCTGATATGACGCCCAATGTGTATGTGAATGTAACAATGGTACAACCGCATGCACAAACGCTGAATGACTTACCAATACGTTTGTATGGTGTTATTCCTATTTCGGTGGAAGATCCTAAAACGCATCTGAATCCTATTATTAAAACACCAGAAGTTTGGAAACCTGAGCAGAAAGCCAGTTTGAGTGTTTCAGAAAAAGATGGAAAAGAAATGACATATACTGTTGCCATCGTGGACGAAGGTTTACTTGATCTGACACGTTTCAAAACTCCTGATCCTTGGGCCGCTTTTTATGCTCATGAAGCATTAGGTGTAAAAACATGGGATCTTTTTGATATGGTGATGGGTGCTTATGGTGCTGAATTATCACGCATATTGGCAATAGGTGGTGATGGAGATATAAATAACAAAGCAGGCAAAAAAGCAAATCGCTTTAAACCAATGGTGAAATTTATGGGACCATTCCATCTGAAGAAAGGTGAAACAGCGAAGCTAGAATTTATGATGCCTCAGTATGTTGGTTCGGTAAGAGCTATGGTGGTAGCAGGTTACAATGGTGCTTATGGTTCAGCAGAAAAAACTACTCCTGTTCGTATGCCATTGATGATACTTGGTACATTGCCTCGTGTGGTTGGTCCGGCTGAAGAAGTGGATCTTGCCGTAAACGTATTCGCAATGGAAAAACACGTGAAAAATGTAAAAGTAGAGATACAGGTCAACAATCTATTCAGCGCTTTGGATGGCACTTCTAAAACCATTACATTTAAAGAAATAGGGGATGAGGTAGTGAACTTCAAATTAAAAGTAAACTCTGTATTGGGTGTTGGTAAGGTGAAGATTATTGCTACCAGTGGCTCAGAAAAAGCGACTTACGAAATTGAAATTGATGTACGTAATCCTAATCCGAAAGTAGTGAATGTAATAGAAAGTGTAATAGAAGCAGGTAAAACCTGGGACACTCCATACACTCCGGCCGGTATGTCCGGTACCAACAAAGGAACAATTGAATTATCATCCATTCCTCCAATCAATTTGGGCGAACGGTTGAAATATTTGATTGAATACCCTCATGGTTGCGTTGAACAAACTACTTCATCTGTATTCCCGCAATTGTATTTGGCGGATATTATGGAACTCAACAGCGATTTCAAAATTGCGATCGATAAAAATATCAAAATAGGGATTGAACGTTTGAAACAATTTCAAACTTCAAACGGAGGTTTGAGTTATTGGGCAGGACAATATGATGCTGATGATTGGGGAACAAGTTATGCCGGACACTTTATGCTGGAAGCAGAAATGAAAGGTTACTCACTTCCTTCAGGATTTATTGACAATTGGAAACGTTACCAACGTAATAAAGCAAATGCATGGACTTCCAGATCACGCGATAAATATTATTATTACAATAATGATCTGGATCAGGCGTATCGCTTATATACCTTGGCATTGGCGAAAGCCCCTGAATTAGGTGCGATGAACCGTTTGAAAGAAAATCCTACTCTTTCTGTTTCCGCGAAATGGCGATTGGCTGCTGCTTATGTAAAAGCCGGTCAACCGGAAGTTGCGAAAAACTTAATTGCAAGTTTGACAACTTCTATTCCTAAATATTCTGAAATGGGCTATAGCTATGGTTCCAACGATCGTGATGAAGCAATGATCCTGGAAACATTAACACTGCTTGATATGAAAGCTAAAGCTGCACCTTTGGTAAAAAGCGTTTCAAAAGCATTGAGTTCAGGCTACTGGATGAGCACTCAAACAACGGCATATTGTTTAATAGCAGTTTCTAAATTTGCAAGTTCCGGTGGCGGTGCAAGTACTGAAATGAAATACAATGTGAAGATCAATACCAATGCGCCTATCAGTCTGAACACAAAATTACCGGTGAAGCAAATTGATATGCAATTAAAAGGTGCAAGCGCAGGAAATATGAGTGTTACTAATAAAGGAACAGGGATCTTATTTGCCCGTGTTATTTTGGAAGGTATTCCTGAAACTGGCGACCAGACCGATGTTGATAATGATCTGAAAGTAAATATAAATTATACAACCATGAAGGGGGCATCAATTGATGTTACTAAATTGGAACAGGGAACGGACTTTATTGCAGAAGTTAAAATTACAAACCCTGGTGTACGTGGTGAATATTTGCAAATGGCATTGTCGCAAATATTCCCAAGTGGTTGGGAAATTCATAACACGCGTATGGATGATGCAGAAAGTGTGATCAAGAGTGATTATCCTACTTACCAGGATATACGTGATGACAGGGTATATACTTACTTTAATATTTCGCCATACAAAACAAGTACATTCCGTATTGTTTTGAATGCTGCATATATCGGTAAGTTTTACTTGCCTACTATTTATTGTGAGGCCATGTATGACAATACTATTAATTCGCGTAAGCCAGGGAAATGGGTGAATGTGGTGAAGCCGGGAATGGAGTAAGATAACAAAGAGCCTCGCAAATTTTGCGAGGCTTTTTTGTTTCATTTTTTTTTAATTATTAGGATTATCAGACCTTCTGACGCAAAGGGTTGATCAAATATTTGTTAAACTTTTATAAAAAATTATCAAAACAAAAAAATCGCATTATTTTTGCAGTATGTTTTTTCTCAATAGCCAATTTTTCTGAAATGAAGATTAAATTCCTATTCATATTAATTTTTTTTACAAGCTTTTGCTTTGCCCAAAATGAAAATGGGGCTGTTAACTGGCTTACGTTTAAAGAAGCTCAGGAAAAAAATAAAATTTTACCAAAGCCATTTTTGATTGATGTGTACACCGATTGGTGCGGATGGTGTAAACACATGATGAAAACAACTTATTCCAATCAGGGCTTCGCACAATATATCAATACCAATTTTTATCCTATTAAATTTAATGCCGAAGGGAAAGACACTATTGAATACAATGGCGAAAAATATACACCGACCTCTATTCAACCCAGAACACCTCATGGTCTTGCAATAAAATTTTTAGGAAATAAATTAAGTTATCCTTCCACTATTTTTGTAAGTAATAATTTTGAATTTAATTTGCTTTCTCAGGGTTATCTTGATGAAAAAAAAATGGAACCCCTTTTAATTTTTGTTGTTGAAAATGTTTTTAAAAACAGTTCGTATGAAGATTTTGAAGAACGATTTAATAAAACATTTGTGGATACTACTTTTTTCATAAAAAAAGAAGTAAGAACATATGGTCTTAAGGAAGCCTTAGCATTGCAAAAAAAACAACCTAAAAAGTTATTAATAAATATTTATACGAATTTCTGTAATTCATGCAGGGTAATGAATAAAACAACTTTTACAGATACACTTGTAGCGGATTATATTAATAAAAATTTTTATTTGGTAAATTTTGATGCCGAAAGTAATGATACAATTTTATTTAATAATGAAATATTTTATAAGCAACTTATTGATGGTTTCCCATTTAATTCATTCGTGAGGAAAGTTACCAACGGCTATTTGACCTTTCCTTCCCTCGCCATATTAGACGAGCAGTTAAACACAATAAATGTTTTAAATAATTATCAGCACCCTAAATTTTTAAAGCCGGTAATAATGTATTTTGGTGACAATGAGTACAAGACAAAAAAATGGACTGATTTTTACCAGCAGTATCAAACAAAGAATAAATGAGTTGTTGATTGTAAGAGTTTAATTGCTTAAATTTATTGACATAAAATGAAGAAACTTTTTTTATTTGCCGCATTCACCCTGGTATCGTTTACAATATTTGCACAAAGCGTTCCTAAATCCAGGGAAGAGGAATCGGATTCATCAATTGAACTCGGGAATATAAAAGCCAATAATGGAGATTGGAAAGGAGCTCTTAATGACTATACAAATGCTATTGGTTACTACCCCAAAAATGGATTGGCTTATTTTCACAGTGGCCGGGCAAAGCAAAATTTAAAAGATTACAGGGCTGCACTTGTCGATTTTTCAAAAGCGATCTATTTTAATAATTCTGATGCAGCGTCCTATTATGGAAGAGGATTGTGTTATATCTTAATGAACAATAAACAAAAGGGTTGTTTTGATTTAAGCAAGGCAAGCGAATTGGGTAATGTTGACGCTAACCAGGCAATACAAGATTATTGTAATTAGAATACTGTTTTAAATCAAGTTTTTCAAAAGGCCCCATTGTACTATGAATACAGGTTTTTTTGTTGGTTAAGAAGTAAACAATAGGCAATTATTTTTTAAATAAAATCAAATAGTAATTTGTTTTGAAAAAATAAATATTATATTCGTGAGTAAGAAATTAATTTAAAATTAACCCGATGAAAAAACTACTACTTCCAATATTTATTTTTATCTCATTTGGTATCATTGCGCAAACTCCCAGCACATTTACTTTTAATATTAATGGAAGTCCTGTTCCTACAGGACTTGTTGCTGCTTTAGATAACGCTGCACAAAGATGGAGTAATTACCTTATAATAACTGTACCTATTAAAGTAAACATAACTTTAGTAAATGGTTCATATTATCCTTTTTCAGGATTGACCTTAGCTAATGGAAGAACAAACTTCATCAATGCTCCGGTAGGTAATCATATTTACCCAACTGCATTAGCTAATCAACTGGCCGGAACAGAATTAAATTCAGGAGAATATGATATGGATATTTATGTCAACTTATATACTTCTTTCTACTATGGAACAGGGATGCCGGCCAGTAACAAAATGGATTTTATAACATTTATTATGCACGAAATAGGTCATGGTTTAGGCTTTTATAGTGACGGTTATGTGAATTCGAGCAACATTGGGTCATTTGGAAACATTCCATCATCAGCTCTTTCTCCCCTCACTACCTCATTCCCTTGGCATGGTCAGGATAGTGTTCCTACTATTTATGATAAATTTATTATTAAAGAATCTCAAAATCATTTGGTAGGTATAGCACCTGACAACACAATAATGTTAGGCGATAGCATCAAATACTCAACAAATTATTTTGATGGACCAACATATGCTAATCCTTCTAATGGTGGGCTTCCGGTTAAATTATCAGGTGGTACCGGTGCATTTACATTGGGTGTAGATTTATTGCATCTTCATAGTTCTGTTTGCAACTCAATTATGAGTTATTGCTGGGGATTGGGAAGTACTGTAAGGCAGCCTGCTAACTGGGAAGTTGGAATTTTAAAAGAAATTGGGTGGAATATAAACCCTGCCAGTAGTGTTAATGAAATTGCTTCTGTTGAAAATACATTTACGATATATCCAAATCCTGCGCATGATAATATTTTCTTTTCAAGCTCCTTCCCAAAAGAAAAAATAAAAAGTATTGAAATAAAAAACATTCTTGGTGAAAGGGTTGGTGTATTGGCAAATAATGCAAATTCGGATGTTTCTATGCTGTCCAAAGGGATTTATTTTATCATCATAGTAACTGATGAATTTCAGACTGTTCAGAAATTCATTAAGGAGTAAAAATCAGAAACAACCCTACTTATTTCTTCATTTTTCATTGTCATAACTTCTAAGTGTAAATAGTTACGGTACTTTAATATCATTTATTTTTTTTCTGATAATAAATTAAAAAAAAGCAAATCTTCTTGTATCTTTTTTGCAAACTCGCATTATTAAGTTAAATTCGTTTCAATTTAAATTTATTATATGCGTAAATATCTTCTTTTAGCGATCATCCTTTTTATTGTAAGTGTGAATGCATTTTCTCAAAAAATGAATATTGGAGGTAATGTGCAGGATACAATTGCAAAAGCTCCATTGGCATCAGCTGTTGTTATAGCTGTAAGATTGAGAGACTCGGTTCTTGTTGCTCATACACGTAGTGATGCAACAGGTTTTTTTGCGTTAAAAAATTTGAAGATAGATACTGTCCAGATTATTATTTCTCATCCCAAATTTGGTGACCAATCCTATTATGTTTTTGGAAGTATTGAAAATAATGCCTTTGATTTTGGTAAGATCATTCTTCCTTCCAAGAGCCACACCTTGAACGAAATTGTAATTTATGCCTATAAAGATCCTGTTTATTACAAAGGCGATACATTGATCTATACTGCCGATTCATTTAAAGTGAAACCGAATGCTACTGTGGAAGACCTGTTAAAAAAACTCCCGGGTATTAGGGTTGATGCACAAGGTAAAATAACTTCTCAGGGGAAAAAGGTAGATCAGGTATTAGTAGATGGCGATGAATTTTTTGGTACTGATCCTACTATGGCAACTCAAAATTTGAATGCAAAAGCTGTTGAATCGGTTCAGGTATATGAAAAGAAAAATGAAAATGAAACTGATGATGGCAATGAAACTTTGCAAATAATGAATCTGAAGCTGAAGGATGAAGCGAAAAAAGGTTATTTCGGAAAAGTTACAGGAGCCAGTGATTTTGAGAATTTTTATGAAGGGGAATTCTTGGCTAATAAATTTAAAAATAAACAAAAAATATCTGTCTTTGCTTTAGGAAGCAATACACCTCGCTCAAGTTTAGGCTGGGAGGACATGTATAAATTTGGCCTTTCTGATGAATCTGATTGGCAAGCTGATGAGGATGGAGATTATAGTTGGAATGGAAAGGAGAGAAACCAAGGCATTCCACAAACATTAAAATCCGGTATTTATTATACCGACAAAATTTCTTCTAAAACAAAGTTGAATTTTAATTACACTTACAATAACAATCAGTTAAATGCAAATTCCGAAACTGCATCTCAATATTTTCTAACTGATACGACTTACAGAACCAATAATAGAAGCAATTCTAAACAGTTAAATGAATCACATAGTATCAATTTTGGTATCGTTCAAACTTTGGATTCATTAACCGAATTAGTGATTACACCTAAGTTGGATTTTAATTCGTCAACTACAAATCGTAACGAATTAACCGATTTCATTGGAGGAGATGAAATATTATCAAGAAAAACAGAGATAAACAATAAAAATAAAGCCAACGGGTATAAATTAAATACTACAGCTAAAATTACCAGAAAATTCAAGAAAAAAGAGCGCTTATTAGAAGCGACCTATAATAATGTATTAAATAGTAATACCTCCGAAGGGACTTTAATTTCTGACAATGTCTTTTTCAACAATTCATTTATTGGAAATGATTCCATCAATCAGAAAAAAACAAATTTAGGCAACAGTAGATCTAACAATGCTAGCGTTACGTATATTGAGCCCCTCACAAAAAAAATCAAATTGGAATTTGAGTACAATTTTAATTTTAATGTAGCCCTTCAGGAAAAAAAGGCTCTCAATTTTGCTAATGGTGAATATGCTTTACAAGATTCATTATTTACCAATAATTTTGAAAACATACGGATGACCAACCGTTTTGGTGCAAAATTTATTTACGAAGTTAAAAAGCAGCGTTTGATAGTAGGGACAAGAATTCGTCAGGTTTCAATCGCTAATAATAATTTAATAACGCAACAAACAATTAAACAAACGGTTAATAATGTTTTGCCTTATTTAAGATATATGTACAAATTTAGTGAAAATTCACGGATCAATTTTAGTTATAAAACAAATTCAAGTCAGCCGAGTATTGACCAATTACAACCTATTCAGGATAATACCAATCCAAATCAAATCAAAAAAGGAAACCCTAATTTATTACCCACTTTTAAGCAGAATTTCGAATTGAATTATAATACTTATAAACCAATTAGCGGTAAATATATTTGGTCAAGAGCAAGTTATTCAACTACCAATAATGGATTTAGCAATTCCATCATATACGATAGCATTGGAAGGACTATTACAACACCCGTTAATGTAAATGGCAATTTTGATGGCGGTGTATACCTTGGCGGTGGTTTTCCTCTTTTTTCTCAAATGCTTGAACTTGATCCTAATTTTGATTTTAATTATAATAGTTATACCAGCTTTATTAATAATCAAAAAAATATTACAAAAACTGCCAACACTGGCTCTAGATTAGATGTTATTCTAAAATTAGATACACTTGAATTTTCAATAGGTTACGGATTTGACTATAATTTACCATCATCAACTTTATATGCTTCAAATAATAAGCCTTATACCTCACAAAAAATGAATGCTTCCTTAAATTTAAAATTACCATTTAAGTTTAATCTTGAAACGAATGCTGAATATGTTGTTAACAGTAAACGTGCACAGGGATACAACATCAATTATTTTCTTTGGAACGCATCACTAAAAAAGACATTTTTGAAAAATGAAAATTTGATTGTTTCAATTGATGCAACAGATATTTTAAATCAGAATATTAACACTTCCAGAACCATTCAGGATAATGTAATTACTGATAACAAAACAAACATTATTTCACGATATATTTTATTAAAAGCAATTTTTAAATTTAACAGCAACAAAACTAAAGAAAATGATGATGAGTATTAAAATAGGTTTATTGCTGGGTATTTTATTTTGTGGTTTGACCGATTCAATTGCTCAGATTACAACCGGTAAAATTGTGTATGAACGAAAAACTAATCTTTATAAAAAGTATAAAGACGATGGTGATGTGCAGGATTGGATAAAACAAGAAGATAAGAACAAGACTGATCTTTTTGAACTTTATTTTAATGATAGTATCTCTGTTTTTATGCCACAAGAAAGTGAATTAAAGGAAGAGATGAGTTGGGCTACAAGTAAAAATGTTGTGTATCAGAATTTTAATAAAAATTATCGACTAACCGTTAAAGATATTTGGAGGGAAAAATTGTTTGTGGAGGACACTTTAAATGTTCGCCAATGGAAAATTACAGAGAACAAAAGGGTTATAAGTGGTTATAATTGCCGAAAAGCAATTTGGGAGGCAGATGACAGTACCCGTATTTATGCATGGTATTGTGGAGAAATTATTCCAAATATAGGTCCGGAAAGTTTTTGTGGGCTGCCGGGGGCCATTTTAGGGATTGCGACAGAAGATGGCGGAGTCATTTATTTTGCAAAAAGTATTGAAATTACAAAACCTGATATGGCATCTTTAATACCTAAAAAAGGGAAAAATAAAATTTATACCACAGCCGAGTTAAAAGCGAAACTTATAAAGGATTTTGGTAAAAATCCCTGGGGGAAAGCAATGATCAAAAATAACTTTGGAATTTGGTAGGCAATGATTATTTAGTGCTACATCGTATTTACTGAGTTCGACTGTTATTTTTCGCTAAAGGCTAATAAAAATCAACTAATTCTTAATACCTCAACAGCGTAAGGTCACCACTTAAGTTATAAATTTTTCCATTGTTAAGTTTGATATACGCCTTCCAGACATATACATCCTGTTGACATATTTCCCCTCTGTAATAACCATCCCAGCCTGTTTTTATATCCAGCGATTCGAAAATTTGTTCACCCCAGCGGTTAAACATTTCTAATTTATATTCAACAACTCCATAAGTGTATGGAAAAAATACATCATTACTTAGATCAAACAGCGTATAAGTCCCGCCTGATGATCCATTTGGATCTGGAGTAAATACATTTGGAAAAATAACATTTGCATTTGTTATAACATCCATATATGCCGTATCAAGGCATCCATGCTGTGATGTTGCAATAAGCTGAACCTGGAAAGTACCAGATAGTGTATATACATATTCAGGATTAACCGCTGTAGAAGTGCCGCCTTCTCCAAAACTCCATTCATATGAATTTGCACCTACTGATTGATTATCACAAATCAAAACATCGTATGGGATCAGCAGATCATTTGAGTTAACCGCAAATGCTGCAACAGGTGCAGGGTAGGACGTAATAGTTAATGGTGTTATTCCATTTTCTGAGGTGCATCCTCCATCTGTATTAACAGTTAATGTAGCAAAAAAAGTACCTGATTGATCAAAGTAATGGAAAGGATTCTGTTCTGTTGACGATGTTCCATCTCCAAAATTCCAGTACCACGAAGTGATCGGATCATTTATATTTCCGGTAATAGAAATATCGGTGAACTGAACTCCTCCAAGCGCGCATAATGCAGTAGGACCAGCTGATACAACAACTGTAGGCTGAGGATTAAAAAGAACATCAACCGAATCGGTAACGGACAAGCCGCAAACATTACTAACGGTTACAATATAAGTGGTTGGTTGTGTCGGAGTGGCCAGATAAACACCCGGTCCTGTTCCTAAATTATTATTCCATTGGTAAGTTAATGGTCCTGTTGTACCTGAGGTTTCAACATATACAGCAGAAATTTGACCGGGGCAAATAGGAGAAGTAGCAATAGCCTGAACATTTGCTCCATTTAAAGTATATACAATTGCACTCACCGTTGAAGGTGTTCCCGCACATCCGATCTGATCATAAGCTACCACTGTATAGGTAGTATTACTTGTAGGTGTAATGTCTAATGAACCCGCATTGTTGATCCCGGATGGCTGCCATACAAAATAATAACTACCTGTTCCTCCATTTGCAATCGCTGTAACGGTACCTGACTGACCAAGACAAATTGTATCATTTTCTCCCGCTGTTGTTATTAATTTTTGAGGCTGAGTAAGCACTACACTGCTGGTTGAAATACAGCCATTCGTATCCGTAACTGTTACAGTATAGGAACCTGCAATAAGATCGTTTGCTGTACTTCCCGTTTGCGCTATAGCAGGTGCCGACCAGGAATAAGA
Source organism: Bacteroidota bacterium (assembly GCA_040388455.1). GTDB lineage: Bacteria > Bacteroidota > Bacteroidia > 2-12-FULL-35-15 > 2-12-FULL-35-15 > 2-12-FULL-35-15. Next base: position 5,202 of record JAZKBX010000114.1, on the reverse strand, counting down.
ATAAGGTATAACGCCTCCCGCAGCAACTACTGACGCGCTTCCGGTACCATCAAAACAAGCTGGATTTTTAATCACGTTTGCAGAAGAAGAAAGTACAGTTGGTTGTGAAATAGTAGCCGATATTGATTTAGTACAATTATTTTGATCCATTACACTCACTGTATAGCTTCCTGAACTTAGGTTAGCGGCTGTTGAAGTACTGGCACTGTTTGGGGCCCATGAATACGTATATAGCGGGCCGGTACCGCCTGTAGGAGAAACACTTATTGATCCGGTATTCCCTCCATTACATAACGCATTGGTTATTGAAGAAATAGAAACATCAATTGGTGTTGGTTCAGTTATAATTACTGTATCCGAAGTTTGACAACCAATCGCATCAGTAACATTTACGGTATAGGTACCAATTGATAATGAGTTTGCAGTTAAACTATTACCACCGGAAGGTGTCCAGTTTATTGCATATGGCGCTGTTCCCTGTGTAATATTTATGGTGGTGGAACCATTATTTCCTCCATAACACCCAACATTATTTATCGATGAAACAGCTACAGAAGGGCTGGGTATATTAACTAAATTAGCGGATAAAGGAAATATACAATTTAATGAATCAGTAATCTGCACATTGTATGTCCCTGGTGGTAAATTATTAATTCCGGTGGTTGTTGAAGCCCCCCATGACCATAAATAAGTATATGGAAAAGCCCCTCCGGATAGTTGTGATGAAACAGAGCCATTTGATAAACCACATGAAGGATTCACATAAGCAAGATTGCCATTGATTGCCGGTGGTTCTGCAATATTTACCGATTTATTTATTTGACAATTATTGCTATCAGTAACTAAAATAGTGTAATTACCAGGGCTGAGACCGAAGGCGGTATCAGTTATTGATACCGCAGGGGTCCATTGATACGAATAAGATGGAGTACCACCAATAGTGTTAATACTCGCGGTACCATTTGATCCTCCATAGCAACTTGTTGAAGATCCTGTGCTAATTGCTGAAAGCGCTTGTGAAGGTTCTGTAATTGTCACTGAACTTGTTGTATTACAACTCTTAAAATCAGTTACCGTTACCGTATATGTTCCAGATACCAGTCCTGTTCCTGTTGGTCCATTGCCCCCTGAAGGCAACCAGTTATAATTATAGGTAAGGCTACCTCCGCTGGCTGTAACTGTTGCATTTCCATTGTTTTCCCCCATACAGGTTACATTACTTGAAGATGAAATTACAGAAGTCAATTGACTAGGTTCTGTAATTACAACAGGCAGTGTTTTTATACAGCTTTTACTATCTGTAACCTCAACGGTATATGTACTGGCAATAAGATTTAGTATTGTTGTTCCTGCAATTCCACCTGGCTGCCATTGATAGGTATAAGCGGAGGTCCCGCCAGATGCAATAGCTGATGCTGTTCCATTACTGCCTCCAAAACA
>JAZKBX010000114.1:0-3662 GCA_040388455.1 Bacteroidota bacterium | reverse complement strand
GAGTAACAGAAATAGAATTTGAAAAAGTACATCCATTAAAGTCAGTTATTGATACGGTATAAGTGCCCATAGCAACATTTGAAAATACAGGTCCATTGCTATTTCCCGGCATCCAGCTATAGTTATATGGAGCGGTTCCTCCGGCAGCAAGGGCAGAAACAGAACCATCCATTCCTCCATAACAGCTAACAGGGGAAGAAGATAAAGGCGCAGAAAGCGGAGCAGCAGGTTGAGTAATGGTAAAAGGCAATGTTTCTATACAACTGTTAAGATCTGTAACCTGTATGGTATAAGTAGTTGCTGAAAGATTCGTTATGCTTCCTCCTGTTGTTCCAGAAGGCAACCATTGATATGTATATCCTGACGTGCCCCCAGATGCAATAGCTGATGCAGTTCCATTAGTCCCACCAAAACAACTTACATTGGTTTTGGTTACTGTAATTAAAATAGGAGAGGGCTGGGTAATTTCAGTACTGATTGCCGGAATGGACTGACATAGATTAATATCTGTTACAGTTACAGTATAGGTACCCGGTAATAAGCCTGTTGCCGTTGCATTGGTTCCGCCTGCCGGAGACCATAAGTAGGTGAATGGTCCGGCACCTCCCGCAACGCTCACAGTAGCTGTACCATTAGATCCATTGTTACAACTAACATTGGTAGTAGCCGTAACAGTTGCAACCGGACTGGCATTATCATTTACAGTTACTCCTTTTGTTGAAATACAACCATTTGCGTCAGTCACTGTTATGGTGTATGGTCCCGAAAACAAGGCAGTTGCAGATGCGTTTGTTCCTCCGGAAGGTAACCACTGATATAAATAAGTTCCGGTTCCACCCGATGCAATAACAGAAGCCTGCCCGTTTGCAAGGCTGCAATTGGAATTGATACTGTCAGTGCTGAGTAATAATGGAGTTGGTTGAGTAATAGAAATAGAATCTGTGTAAACACAACCTTTTATGTCGGTAACCGTTAGCGTATAGGTTCCGGAACTAAGATTAGAAAGAGTTGGCCCATTTAAATTTCCTGGCATCCAGTTGTAGTTATATGGAACTGTTCCACCAGTTGCAGTGGCAGAAACCGAACCATCACTTCCTGCAAAACAGTTGCTGGGGGTAAAAGATAAAGACGCGGAAAGCGGGGCTGGTGGTTGAGCAATAGTAAAAGGCATTGTTTGCACACAGTTATTGGAATCTGTAACCTGCACGGTATAAGTAATTGCGGAAAGATTAGTTACACTTGATCCTGTTGTTCCACCTGGCAACCATTGATAGGTAAAACCGGGAGTCCCCCCGGATGCAATGGCAGAAGCCCCTCCATCATTGCCACCAAAACAACTCACCCTGCTTTTGGTAACTGTTATTAAAATCGGTGGAGGCTGAGTAATATCAGGGCTTGTAGTTGCAAGAGATTGACAGCCATTTGACCCTGTTACAGTGACTGTGTAGGTACCTGCTGTTAACCCGGCTGCAATTGAATCAGTACCGCCAGTTGGCATCCAGGAATAAGTAAAAGGACCTATACCTCCTGAGGTACCAACTTGAGCTGAGCCGGTAGCTCCTCCAAAACAACTTACATTAATTACTGAAAAAATCGTTGCAACCGGTGCTGAATTTTCATTCACATTTCCAAATTGTGTAGATATACATCCTGTCGAATCAGTTACAATAACGGTATATGCGCCAGATACCAAACTATCGGCTATCGCATTGGTTCCGCCTGAGGGCGACCAGAAATAAGTATAAGGAGCATTTCCTCCCGAAACAGAAACTGAACTTTCTCCATTAGGCTGGCCGCAATCAGAATTAACACTTGCAGTAATAAGAATTATTTTTGCAGGTTGGGTAAGACTAACTGTATTAGAGCTTATACACCCTAATGAATCGGTTGCTGTTACCGTATACGTTCCGGCAGCAAGGTTTGGAACGTTTTGTCCATTTAGGCTGCCCGGCATCCAGTTAAAGGTGTAAGGACCTGTTCCATTCGCTGCAATAGCAGAAACAGAACCATTACTTCCTCCATTGCAACTTACCGGTAAAGAGGATGCTGAAACCGATAAAGGAGCCAGTGCTTGAGTAATGGTAACAGAATTTGTAACAATACAACCTCTTGAATCTGTAACAGTATTAGTATATGTTCCGGCTGCTAAATTTGTTTTCGAAGAAGTTGTTGTTCCTCCTGGTGCCCATAAATAGGTATAGTTTGGTGTTCCTCCCGAAGGAGTAGCTGACACCGAACCATCATTACCTGCAAAACAACTTACATTTATTTGTCCGGTGAAATTTATAGCTAATGGTGCAGGTTCAGCTATTATTGCATTTGCGGTTGCAATACAACCTTTCGCATCGGTAGCGGTTACTGTATAAGTTCCAGCAGATAAACCAGTGGCAACGCTTGTTGTTTGTGCTCCGGGCATCCACAAATAAGTATAGCCTGATGTCCCACCCGAAACTGCTGCTGTTGCCGTTCCATTATTGCTGTAATTACAGGTTTCATTCGTTTTTGTAGTGCTTGCTGAAAGTAATAAAGGTTGTGTTATCACAACAGAATTAGTTGCAATACATCCTTGAGAATCAGTTATGGTAACTGAATAAGTTCCTGCGGTTAAATTTGTTTTAGTAGCTGTTGTTGTTCCTCCCGATGCCCATAAATAGGTGTATCCGGAAGTACCTCCCGAAGGGCTTGCTGTTATAGCACCATCATTTCCTGCAAAACAGCTTACATTTGTTTGTGCTGTGAAACTGATCACTATTGGTGCAGGTTCAGTGATTATAGCATTGGCAATTGCTGTACATCCATTCGAATCAGTCACTGTTAAGGTATATGTTCCGGAAGATAAATTAGATATGCTACTGGTTGTTTGCAAGCCTGGTTGCCACAAATAGGTATAACTACCGGTACCTCCGGAAGAAACAGCTGCTGCGGTACCATTATTCAGATAATTACAGGTTTCGTTAGTAACGGATGTGCTTGCTAAAACTATAGTAGGCTGTGTAATAACAGCTGAATTGGTTTCAACACATCCTAAATTATCTGTAACTGTTACTGTATAGGTACCCGCTGTTAAATTGGAAACCGAAGCTGTGGTTGCACCTCCCGATGCCCATAAATAGCTATAGTTTGGAGTTCCTCCTGTAGGGCTGGCAGTTAAAGTACCATTGCTGCCTGCAAAACAACTTACATGTGATGGAGTGAAGTTTATTGTTAGTGGTGCAGGTTCAGCAATTATAGCATTGGTAGTTGCAGTACATCCTTTCGCATCAGTAACCGTTAACGTATAAGTTCCGCTTGATAGATTGTTTATACTAATGGATGTTAAACCTCCCGGTTGCCACAAATAAGTATAGTCCGATGTTCCCCCTGAAACAATTGCTGTTGCGGTTCCGTCATTGCTGTAATTACATGTTTCATTGGTTGTTGAAGTGCTAGCTGAAAGTAATAAAGGTTGTGTTATTACAACAGAATTGGTTGCAATACATCCTTGAGAATCAGTTATGGTAACTGAATAAGTTCCTGCTGTTAAATTTGTTTTAGTAGCTGTTGTTGTTCCTCCCGATGCCCATAAATAAGTATAACCGGAAGTCCCTCCCGAAGGACTTGCTGTTACAGCACCATCATTTCCTGCAAAACAGCTTACATTTGTTTGTGCTGTGAAACTGATC
>JAZKBX010000113.1:0-14387 GCA_040388455.1 Bacteroidota bacterium | reverse complement strand
CTTGACCAGGAGGAAAACACGATCAAAAATGTAGCTTTCAAATTCATTGACGAGCGGAGTTTTATGCAGGCGCTTATTCGTACCATTGAAGGTTCGATCCGTGGCTTTGTGGCAATAAAAAAGCAAGCTGAAGTATTGGGATTGAGAAAAGACATTACCGAACATGTAAAAGAACAAATTGATAAAATATTGGAGGAATGGGGCTTTCACTTACAGGATCTTCAATTGAACGACATCACTTTTGATGAGGCGATCATTGTTTCTATGTCGAAAGTGGTAGCATCAAACAATTTGAAGGCTGCTGCTGAAAATGAGGGGCAAGCTTTGCTTATCACCAAAACAAAATCGGCTGAGGCTGATGGTAATGCTACCAGGATTGCAGCAACTGCTGAAAAAGAAGCGGCACAATTACGCGGACAAGGTGTTGCACTTTTCAGACAAGAAGTGGCCAAAGGTATGAGTGAAGCGGCTAAAGAAATGGAACAAGCTAATTTGGATACTTCAGTAATTTTATTTTCGATGTGGACAGAAGCTATTAAAAACTTTGCTGAATACGGAAAAGGAAATGTTATTTTCCTGGATGGATCAAGCGATGGTATGCAACGGACCATGAAAGAGATGATGGCCATGAGTTCACTTATGGAACAAAAAAAGGGAAATACCTCCCAAGGAAAATCTTAAATATCAATAACTTGATCAGGAGAAAAATTTCAGAATATTTTTTTTTCGAAATTAAAAATAATACACTCTTCTAAAAAAATTTTAAATTTAAATTCTTTGAATGTACACCCTTCCCCCCTTCCCTTCTCCAGATTATGAGATCGGAAGGGGTTTTACTTTAGAAAAAAGCAGCAACTTCTAATACTATCGCGATCATATTACCTTCAACAATACCTCCTTTTACGGAATCAATTTTCACACAAGAACAATCATTTTTTAGAACATGTGAATGATGTAAGTCCTTTCTGAAATTCCGTAACACTTTCCATTTCTTTTAAACTCACCTTTGGTCATGCTTTTAAATGCGGGAATCACCTTATTTAATTGTTACCGATTTATGTGTAAAATTTTTTATTCAAAAAAAATATCAATATGTAACATAAGTCACAATTAAATACATTTTATTGTTTGACTTTTGCAGAGAAATAAATCATTTCAAAAAAAATCAATCAAATGAAACCAAACATGGGAACAATTGACAAAGTTGCAAGAATATTTGCGGCTGTCGTAATTTTAGTACTTTACTTTACTGATCAAATTTCAGGTACCGCAGCAGTTATCCTTTTAATTCTTTCAGGTATTTTCATCCTTACGAGTTTTTTGAGTTTTTGCCCTTTGTATTTACCTTTCGGCATCTCCACCAGAAAAAAAGAAGATTAACATGAAATTGGACTAATTCAGGGGTTATTGAAGCTAAAAGATGATCTTTTTTAATAACATTGGAAATAATTTCAACTATGTAACAAAAGTCACTGTGCAGCAAAATTTACCCCACTACCTTTGTAGCAATTAATTAAAAAAACAAACAAAATGGAAATCAAACAATTTGAAGACAAAAATTTAGCACATTACTCTTATGCCATTGTAAGCAATGGAGAAATGGCTCTAATAGACCCCGCAAGAAATCCTCAAGCCTATTATGATTTTGCAAAACAACAAAATGCTAAAATTACAGCGGTGATAGAAACACATCCTCATGCCGATTTTGTCAGCAGTCATTTGGAAATACATGAAACAAAAGGAGCAACTATTTACGTGAGTAAATTATTAGGGGCAGAATATCCTCACCAAACCTTCGATGAGGGTGACGCCATTGTTTTGGGTAATATCACCTTAAAATCATTAAACACTCCGGGGCATTCTCCCGACAGCATAAGTATTGTTGCGATTGATGAAAACGGAAAAGAAAAAGCAGTTTTTACAGGTGATACTTTATTTATTGGTGATTGTGGCAGGCCTGACCTGAGAGAACAAGCCGGTGCAATTACAGCGGCCCGTGCTGATCTTGCAAAGCAGATGTATCATTCACTCCGCACTAAATTAATGACTTTGCCCGATGATGTGCTTGTATATCCTGCACATGGTGCCGGCAGTTTATGTGGAAAAGGTTTGAGTGATCAAAGCAGCAGTACTATTGGTGCAGAAAAAATTGGTAATTGGTGCTTACAAAATAAAAGTGAAACAGATTTTGTAAAAGAACTATTGGCAGATCAACCTTTTATTCCAAAGTACTTTCCGTTTGATGTTGCAGTGAATAAAAAAGGTGCTGAAGCATTTCAAACAAGCATTTTAAAAGTGGAGAAAAGAGAACCGGTTACTTGTAAGGGATGTGCGAATTCGCTTGATCCTGAAATTATAATAATTGACACAAGACCTCAGGAACAATTCAAAAAAGCGCATTTAAAAAATGCTATCAACCTGATGAATGATACCAAATTTGAAACCTGGTTGGGCAGCATCGTTAAGCCTGATGAAAAATTTTATCTGGCTGCTGAAAATGAAGATGTTTTAAATCAATTGATTGAACGCAGTGCAAAAATTGGTTACGAAAAACAAATTGAAATGGCTTTTGTTTCCAATTATGGAACTATTGAAATGCTGAAGTTTGACAGCGATCAATTACTAAGCAATGAGGAAGCATTTACCATCATTGATGTTCGCAACGATTCAGAAGTAAAAACACAGGAGATCTTTGCAAATTCAATTCACATTCCTTTGCATGAACTAAGGGAGCGCACCAATGAAATACCTGTAAACAAACCAATAGTGGTGCATTGTGCTGCGGGATACCGCAGTGCTGCCGGGAGCAGCATCATACAATCAAAATTAAACGAAAAAGCACAGGTATTTGACTTGGGCGAAGATGTAAAAAAATTCAAACATGAACTTCATAAATAATAATAAACTAACAATAATAGGAATCTTTATCGGAGCTATTGCCGGCTATCTCTACTACCATTTTGTTGGTTGTGCAAGCGGCACATGCGCCATCACATCCAAGCCTTTGAACAGTACATTGTATGGTGCGATGATGGGTGGACTATTATTAAATTTATTTAAAAAAGAAAAATCTAAATCGGAAGAAAAATGAAAACAGAAGAAATCACTGTGGCCAATTTAAAATGCAATGGTTGTGCTTCAACAATTAAAAAAGAATTGTTAAAAGTCGAAGGTATAAAAACTGTAGAAGTTGCTATTGAAAAAGATACCATCACACTATCACATGAAAATGTTTCCAGAGCTATCATAATAAACAAACTTCATTCACTTGGTTACCCCGAGGCAACTGAAAAAAACGGTTTACTCTTACAATTAAAAAGCTATACCAGCTGTATGATCGGAAAAATTAATAATATTTAAAAAAACAGAAATGAATATCGAAAAAATCATTAAAGAAAAACAAGGCACCATCGTAGATGTGCGTTCAGCAGAAGAATTCAGAGGCGGACATGTTGCGGGGTCGATCAATATCCCATTACAGGAAATTCCGCAACGGATAGAAGAAATAAAAAATCTAAAAAACCCTTTAGTTCTGTGTTGTGCATCAGGTAACCGAAGCGGACAAGCGCACCGCTATCTAACACAACAAGGCATTGAATGCTATAATGGCGGATCTTGGTTAGATGTAAATTATTATCAATCTCAAACACTTTAATAAAAATGCTAAATACAATAAAAAAAATATTTGGAATCGGTCCCAAAGTGGACTATGCAGAGTTAGTAAAAAAAGGCGCCATCATTTTGGATGTTCGCAGCAATGGCGAATATTCAGGCGGGCATGTGAAAGGATCAATTAATATTCCGGTGGATCAGTTGAGTAAAAACTTAAGCAAACTGAAAGACAAAAACAAACCGATCATTACCGTTTGCGCATCGGGTATGCGGAGCGCATCGGCAAAAAGTATTCTAAAATCGAATGGCTACCCCCATGTTTACAATGGTGGCGGTTGGGGTAGCCTGCAAAACAAATTAAGATGATAAAACAAACTCTTTTTACCGGTTGGCATTTTATGCGCTGGCTTCGCTTAGGATTTGGTGTATTTATTGCCATACAAGCAATACAGACACATGACACACTCTCAGGTTTTATTGCAGCATTCTTTTTATTTCAGGCGGTCACAAACACAGGCTGCTGTGGAAGTAATGGTTGTGCGGTGCCAACTACAAAAAATAATAATGACCAAATTGAAGATGTAAAGTTTGAAGAAATAAAAACAAAAGTATAATTAGTAATAATAAAAAAACAAAAAAATGGCAGCAACATTCTCAGAAATAATAAAAAGCGATACGCCTACTTTGGTTGATTTTTCTGCCGAATGGTGCGGTCCATGCAAAATGATGAAACCAATTCTGGAGCAATTAAAAACGCTGATCGGCAGCAAAGCAATTATTTTAAAAATTGATGTGGACAAAAATCCAAAAGTATCAAGTGCTTATCAAATTCAAGGAGTGCCAACACTTATCCTTTTTAAGAATGGAGAAATAAAATGGAGGCAATCAGGTGTGGTCCAAGCAGAACAATTAAAAAAAATCATTCAATCTTTTTCGAATGTTGCTTAAGGATATTTTATATTCTACCCTTTGGAATAAATGCCCGCAATGTCATCAGACAAATGTGTTTCTGACAAACAATGCCTATAATTTAAAAAAGTTCGACAAAATGCATACTTCATGTGCCTGTTGTGGAATAACCTATGAAAAAGAACCCGGATTTTATCAGGGTGCAATGTATGTGAGTTATGCCTTAATGGTTGGTTGGTTTGTTCTTACGTGGGCTGCCGATTCCTTCCTGTTTAAATCTGAAACTTGGCAATACTTAACTTTTGTGATCAGCACAATCATTCTTTTTATGCCGCTAACCTTTCGTATTTCGCGTTTACTTTGGTTGAACTTTTTTATTAAGTATGATAAAAACAAAACTGCCTGCAAATAAAAATCACCTAAACACATTTAACGTTATGAAATTTTTTTACTCCTTACTTATTTTATCAGCAGCTTTATTTAACAGTTGCTCCAATGGACAAACAGGTACTACCAAAACAGATCTATCTCCAACAGAATTTGCAGAAAAAATTAAAGAGCTACCCTCTGCGCCTATAATAGATGTAAGAACACCCGGAGAATTTGAAAAAGGACATTTGCCAAATGCAAAAAATATTGACTGGAATGGAAACGATTTTGATCAACAGATCGCAAGTCTGGACAAATCGAAACCTGTTTTTGTTTATTGTTTAAGTGGTGGAAGAAGTTCTTCAGCAGCAAAAAAAATGCGTTCAGAAGGTTTTAAAGAAGTGTATGAACTAAAGGGAGGAATAATGAAGTGGAGAGCAGCCAACCTTCCTGAAAGCTCAGACAACACGAGTCCTTCAACGGGGCTAAGCAAACAACAATTTGAGGAGCTAGCCAAATCCTACAAAACAGTTCTGATAGATTTTTATGCAGACTGGTGTGGGCCTTGCAAAAAAATGAAACCTTATCTGGATGAAATTTCAAACGATATGTCAGCAACAGTTAAAGTGATCCGAATTAATGCGGATGAAAATCCGGAGCTATGCAAAGAATTAAAAGTTGATGCGTTGCCAACTTTACACCTCTATAAAAATGGAATATTAACCTGGCAAAACATGGGTTACATTGAAAAGGCAGAAGTGGTGAACCAAATAAACAAACCCTAAAACGACCTAATACCAAGCAAACGGGAGCGTTACTTTTCTAATCGCACTTGACATTGGCTAATTCCGTGACAATAAAAAATCTTTCAATTCTTTAAATTCGGGCTTTATAATAGTGCTTCTCTTTTTTAACTTAAAAAGGTGTTGTACTGAAGCCGGTATCTCTATTGTATCTTTGATAATGCTTTGTACCACATCATCAAACTTAACCGGGTGTGCTGTTTCAAGAATAAGACCTTTTTGATTGGGGTGTTGCTCTAAATAACTCTGAAGACCATTATATGCAACAGCTCCATGAGGCTCTAAAAGATAATTATATTTTTTATACACTTCCAAAATCGTTTCTGCACTTGCAGTATCGCTTACACAACAATTGCTTATCATCTCTTTTACATGCTTGTGATTATGAGCAAACAATTCTAATAAGCGAACAAAATTACTAGGATTACCAACATCCATTGCATTGGAAATAGTGGCAACCGCAGCTTTCGGGGTAAATGTTTTATTGAGAATATAATTAGAAAACACATCATTACTATTGCAGGCCGCAATAAAATGTTTGATCGGTGCTCCCGAAAAATAAGCAAGTAAGCCCGCGCAAATATTTCCGAAATTACCACTGGGAACGCTTATCACAGGAGGTGATTCGTGTTGCCACTGTTGTAATGCATAAAAATAATAAAACTGTTGTGGCAGCCAACGTGCAATATTTATTGAATTGGCAGATGTAAGAGAAAGATTTTTGTTCAACAATTCATCCGAAAAGGCTTGTTTTACCATACTTTGGCAATCATCAAACGTTCCCTGAACCTCAAGTGCAGTAATGTTTTTCCCGAGCGTTGTTAATTGTAATTCCTGTATCTTACTTACTTTACCCGATGGATAAAGAATTACAACATCTATTCCTTTTACATCTAAAAAGCCATTTGCCACTGCACTTCCTGTATCCCCTGAAGTGGCCACCAATACGGTTATTTTTTTATCATTCCCTCTGGAAAAATGACTTAAACAACGACTCATAAACCGTGCCCCAACATCTTTAAATGCTAATGTAGGCCCATGAAAAAGCTCAAGCGAATAAATACTTTCCGTAATTTTTTTTAATGGAAAATCAAAATTTACCGTCTCCGAACAGATCGCATATAGATCCTCTTCGGGTATTGTATTTCCGATGTAAGGCCTGATCACTTCGAAAGCAATTTCTCCTTTTGTTTTAGAATTCAGCCGTTTAAAAAAATCTGCAGAAAGCACAGGTATCTGTTCTGGAAAGTATAATCCTTTATCAGGCGCTTGTCCGGTTATTGCTGCTTCTTTAAAAGTTACAGGAGGCGATTGTTTATTGATGCTGTAAAATAACATGAATTGATTGTTTTGTTTTATCAACTAAAGCCAAAATTTCTGATACAAGTTTACATATTTTTTTGCTGGAACCACGCATTGACCCTATAGAAGAATTAAAAAACTCAGTTGAAATTTTCAACAACAGAAACACTTAAAAAAAACCCTTTCTACTTTCCCTGAAACAATGATAAAAGACAATGCTTACTGTGACTAAAATCATCTGCTAATTTCCTTTCTCTGCTTTTCTTTGTATGTTGAAAGCTTTGCAGGGCAAAGCACCTGTTACATGATAAATATACTGAACAATGAAAATACTTTCACCAACAGATTTTTCAAAATTATCAAACATTGCAGTTCGCTATGCCGGTAAATTAGCAAAGAAACTGAATGCTGATCTTATTCTCCTTCATGTAGTATATATTGATACCCCGCCACGCGCACAAGCAACATTAAAAACACGCCAGATCCTCGATGTGATGGCTGATAATGCTAAACAGGATTTCGCTCAGCTTATAAAAGAGATCAATAGCGAAACCGGGAATAAAATAAATGTAAGTCATCATGTTTCATTGGGCTACCCAGTAGAAAATGTTATAGAAACATTTGCGCAACATAATAACATAGATATGATCGTTATGGGAATGAAAGGTTCAAGCGGATTAAAAAAAATGTTAATAGGAAGTACTGCTGCAGCCGTTATGGGAAATAGCGCCATTCCTGTTATCACCGTTCCTGAACATGCGCGGTTTAAAGCAATTAAAAGTATTGTATATCCTTCGGATATGCATGCAATATCCAATGAGGTTAAACTCCTTATTCAGTTTGCGAGATTATTTAACGCCTCAATTCATATATTACATATTGTTTCAACGGATTCAAAAAAGAAAATTGACCAGTTAAAGATTAAAAACAAGCTGATAAGTAAATACAACTATCCACATATAACTTTCCATATTTCTGTGAATGACAATGTTATTGAAGCAATTGATGAATACGCTGCAGATGCAAAAGCAGATCTATTAACTATGTTCACACACAAACCAACCTTCTTTGAAAAGCTATTCGGCAAAAGTGTAACACGCGAAATGGCTTTTCACGGTTGGGTTCCATTGCTTGCAATAAAAAAAACTAAAACAATCCAAACATAATAAAGTTATGAAAGGCTCAATTAAAATAGGAAAAATAGCAGGTATCGGTATATTTATACACTGGACCTTCACCTTACTGATCGCATTCATCATTTTCAGTAATTACCGCGCAGGACAGAATTTCGAACAAATACTATGGTCCATAATTTTTGTATTGAGCATATTTATTACCGTTTTATTACATGAACTTGGTCATGCCCTGGCTGCAAAGAGATATCATATTAAAACGAAAGATATAACGCTTTTGCCTATTGGTGGCCTTGCACGATTGGAATCTTTACCAGAAAAGCCCAAAGAAGAATTAGTGGTGGCTATTGCCGGACCCGCAGTTAATATAGTTTTAGCCCTTATTACCGCACTATTTATCACAATTCCCGGAGCAGAAGATTTAACCATTCAATTATCAAGTGGAATTAACAGTGGCAATTTTTTTCTCAATTTTTTTATTGTAAATGTCTGGCTTGCCCTGTTCAACTTAATCCCTGCCTTCCCCATGGATGGCGGACGAATGCTTAGGGCAATACTCAGCATGAAATTTGAAAGATACATAGCCACAAATATCGCTGCACGAATAGGACAAATATTTGCAATTGTTTTCGTTTTCCTTGGAGTTTTTATTAATCCTTTCTTAGTTTTTATCGGGCTGTTTGTTTTTCTTGCAGCAAAAGCTGAATCAGAATATACACAGACAAAATCATTGCTTCATGGGTATAAGGTCAAAGATGTATTGATGCAGCAATATAATTCCATTGATGCAGGGCAGACAATCAAAACAGTAGTAAAAATACTTCTGGATGGGCAATCCAAAAATTTCCTGGTAACCGAAAACTCTCATTCGGTAGGCACTTTAAGCAGGGATGAAATAATAAGGGCACTTGCAGAACAAGGAGAAAATGTGACCATTTATAAAGTGATGAACAAGGATCTGATTATTTTAGATGCTGACGCCCCTCTGGAAAACGCATACCAGCAGGCGCAGGAACACAAAACCACCTTAATGCCTGTTATGGAAAACAACAAACTTATAGGTGCATTAGATATTGAAAACATTTTAGAATTTATTATGGTGCAGGAGGCCCAAGCTAAAAGCAGCTATAATGGACAAAAGTTTTAAAATCATTTTGTCCACTTAATTTTTCAGATATTTACACTTCATGGAGGACATATATTTACATATTTCAGGATTTATAATTTGCACTGGTGTAATTGTAATGGCTGGCTCCCGTTTATCTAAATATGGGGACATGATGGCAGATATGATGGGATGGGGAAAAATGTTTGTAGGAATAATTCTTATGGCTTCCGTAACTTCCATGCCGGAGTTAATGACCGGAATAAGCTCCATTGTTATTGTGGACGCACCCAACCTCGCAGTTGGGGATATTGTAGGGAGCTGCGCTTTCAATATTCTTATCATTTCCATGATGGATTTATTTTACGATTCGAAAAAGCCACTAACATCAGTTGCGCAAACTGGCCATGTTATTGCTGCATCTTTCGGAATTATTATGCTGAGTATGGTTGCATTCGCGATCTTAATGCCTGGTATTTTCGGTAGAATCGCATGGATAGGAGGATTCAGCATATTGTTTTTAATACTTTATTTTGTTGCAATCCGCACAGTATTTTTATATGTAAAAAAACAACCTGTAGCTGTTGAAGTGGCAAAGCCCTACAAGTTAACGTTAAAGCAAGTTGTATTCAAGTATGTGCTGAATGCAGTATTTGTGATAATAGCCGCTATCGGACTTCCGTACTTCGGAGAACATCTTGCGGCCGCAAGCGGATTAGGCCAGAGTTTTTTCGGAACGCTGTTTATAGCCGCTTCTACGTCTCTTCCTGAAATTGTTGTATCAATTGCCGCCATTCGTATGGGAACTATTGATCTTGCAATAGGGAATATTTTCGGGAGCAACATTTTCAATATTGGTATTCTTGCGCTTGATGATATTTTATACACCAAAGGACCCATCTTTTTATTTACAAATCCAAATCACATTATCCCTGTATTAAGTACAATTGTTATCACCGCAATAGGTATCAGCGGCATAGTGTTTAGAACAGTAAAAAAGTGGAAACTGGCATTAGATACAGCAACAATTTTACTTGTATATATATTGACGATGGTGGTGTTGTATTATAAAAATAAAGCTGTTACATAATGAACTGGCACTTACTTCCCCTTTCTGAAATTACTCAAAAATTAAAAACAAGTCCATCAGGCATTGATAGTGCAATGGCTTCCAAACGCCTTACTGAATACGGAGAAAATAAAATCACAGAAAAAAAGAAAAAAACTGTTTTGCAGAAGTTATTATACCAGTTTACTGATTTTATGATTCTCATTCTTATTGCAGCAGCTATTATTTCAGGCATTTTAGGAGATATTACTGATGCAGTAATTATACTTGCCATTGTTATCATTAATGCAGCTGTTGGATTTATACAAGAGTATCGCGCGGAAAAAGCGATGGAAGCATTAAAGAAAATGGCTGCAAGTCATACCCGCATTTTGCGTGATGGAAAAAACATTGAAATCCCTGCTACTGATTTAGTCCCTGGAGATGTTGTGCGGCTTGAAGCTGGTGATATTATTCCTGCCGATATACGTTTTTTTGAAACTCATAAATTTAAAATTGATGAATCGGCACTTACAGGCGAGTCACACAATGTAGAGAAAAATCCTGATGAACTGCCGGAAGGCAAATATTCTTTAGGCGACAGGATAAATATGGGATTCAAAGGGACATTTATTACAAATGGACGCGCACTTGCTTACGTGGTTGAAACCGGTATGAACACAGAACTTGGCCATATTGCTAAATTAATTCAAACCGATGAAACTACCACTCCACTCCAAAAAAGATTAGCTGCTTTTGGTAAACGATTATCAATTGTTATACTTATCATTTGCACAATAATATTTCTCATCGGCTGGTTGAGAGGCGAAGCTGTTTTAACAATGCTGCTTACTTCCATTTCACTGGCTGTTGCTGCCATCCCGGAAGCATTGCCGGCATTGGTAACCATCGCACTTGCATTTGGCGCCAAGCGATTAGTAAAAAGCAATGCGCTCATACGCAAACTTCCGGCTGTTGAAACACTGGGCTCGGTCACTTATATCTGCACAGATAAAACAGGAACCCTCACTCTTAATAAGATGACCGTGCAGGAGATCTATGAAACAGCTGATAAAAAATCGGATTCTGTATTTTCAGAAAGCAATGCCTTGTTAAATGCAATGGCTTTGAACAACGATCTTTCAAAAGATAAAAACGGTGAATGGCTGGGCGATTCCACCGAAGTGGCCCTGGTCCAATACGCCTCCGGTAAAAGTTTTGAAAAATCTGAATTAGAAAAAAAATTTCCAAGGGTTGCTGAGTTACCTTTTGATTCCACCAGAAAATGTATGACCACTTTTCATAAAACAGAAAAAGGAATTATCATTATTACAAAAGGTGCTGTGGATGTATTACTTGAGAAACTAACTGATGAGCAGAAGGCGCTTATCCCTGAATTTGAAAGCAAAGTAAACGAGATGGCGACCAAAGGATATCGTGTGTTGGGATATGCAATGAAAACTATCTCCGCTTTACCGGAAGAATTATATAGTGATGAAATAGAATCATCATTAACACTTATCGGTTTTGCAGGAATGATAGACCCTCCGAGAGAAGAAGCCAAACAAGCAGTAGAAGAATGCAAACAGGCCGGAATTATTTCAGTAATGATCACAGGAGATCACAAGCTCACTGCAATGGCTATTGCCAAACAATTAGGAATCATCAGCTCAGAAGACGATTTGACTTTAACAGGAGCTGAACTTGCAGAATTAACAGAAAAAGATTTTGAAAAAATTGTCGAAAAAATCCGTGTATATGCAAGGGTAAGTCCTGAGCAGAAATTAAAAATTGTTTGCGCTTTACAAAATAAAAATCAATTTGTTGCCATGACAGGTGATGGCGTGAATGATGCCCCTGCACTTAAAAATGCCGACATTGGAATTGCGATGGGAATCAATGGAACTGAAGTATCTAAAGAAGCCTCCCACATGATTTTGCTTGATGATAATTTTGCAACTATCGTAATTGCAGTAAAACACGGACGAAGAATATTTGATAATATTCTGAAATTCATTAAATACATAATGACGGGAAACTCAGGAGAGATATGGGCAATTTTTTTAGCGCCATTTTTCGGTTTACCAATACCACTGTTAGCTATACATATACTTTGGATCAACCTGGTGACAGACGGTTTGCCCGGACTAGCACTTGCCTCAGAACCTTCCGAAGCAAATATTATGAAACGTCCGCCAAGAAATCCCAAACAAAATATATTTGCAGGAGGCATGGCAATTCATATTTTATGGGTAGGCTTTTTAATGGGCATAGTAACACTTGGAATGCAAGCATGGGCAATACGGGATGGGAATTCGCATTGGCAAACAATGGCTTTTACAGTTCTGTGCCTTAGCCAAATGGGGCATGTAATGGCTGTTCGTTCTGAACGTGAATCTATTTTTAAAATCGGAGTATTTTCGAATAAGCCAATGTTGGGTGCATTGCTACTAACAGTTTCACTTCAGTTGATGATAATCTACACCCCTTTCTTTAATAATATTTTCAAAACCGCACCTCTCACAATTTATGAATTAGGGATAACTATCCTTGTATCAAGCATTGTGTTTTGGGCTGTGGAAATGGAGAAAATGTTAAAAAAACGATTATTCCACAAATAGAAAAGGTAGCAATTACAAAAATCAAAACCAACGAATTTGCTCTTCACCCTTTCTTAATTTAATTTTGAAATGCAAAATATAAAATTTTATCTTTACCATTAATAAACCGATGTGAGTATAAATTACGAATAAGGAGGTAAAACATCGCGCACCTTTCAAAAAGGCAGGATATTCTCACATCTGTTCACTCAATAAAGAATTACTCAATGGCCGTTACAGGAAAGACCAAAATACTAACAATCATAGGTGCTCGCCCTCAAATTATTAAAGCTGCGGCCTTGAGCCGTGCTATTAAGAATAATTTTCAAAAGGAGATCCATGAAGTGATCGTTCATACAGGACAGCATTATGATGAAAACATGTCGAAGGTGTTTTTTGATGAATTAAACATTCCTCAACCGGATTATAACCTGAATGTAGGATCGGGAGAACATGGAAAACAGACGGCTTCAATGATTGTAGGAATTGAAGATATCCTCTTAAAAGAAAAGCCGGCCTGTATTATATTATATGGTGACACCAATTCAACATTAGCAGGTGCGATAGCGGCATCAAAAATCCTTGTTCCTATAATCCATATCGAGGCAGGTTTGCGCTCTTTTAATAAATCAATGCCCGAAGAAATTAACCGCATCATGTGCGACCAGGTTTCAACACTTTTGTTCTCCCCAACAAGAACAGGATACAATAATTTATTGAGAGAAGGTTTCATTGAAAATAATCACCCACCTTATACGTTCAACAATCCGAAAGTTTATCACTCAGGTGATGTGATGTATGATAACAGTCTTTATTTTTCAACACTTGCAGAGCAAAAAACAACGATATTGAATAATAACAATTTGCCGGGAAGCAATTTTATTTTAGCGACTATTCATCGCAACAACAATACGGATGAGCCGGAGAGATTGAATGCTATATTTAATGTATTGAATAAGATCGCGACCGAACATAAAATAAAAATTGTTCTGCCAATCCATCCGCGCACATCAAAATTGCTTCAGAAAAATCTTTCTTCCGGATTGTTCCACAGTATCAAATCAAATGAATACATAAAAATAATCCCACCGGTTTCATTCTTAGAAATGATCGCATTAGAAAAAAATGCAACGATGATCATTACTGATTCAGGAGGCGTGCAAAAGGAGGCATTTTTTTTCAAGAAACCTTGTATTATACTGCGTTCAGAAACAGAATGGATAGAATTAGTAAATTGTGGTGCCGCACGGATCGGTGATGCAGATGAAACAAAAATTCTGGAAGCTTTCAATTATTTCTTATCTGCAAAAGATCTAAAATTTAATGATCTGTTTGGCGATGGAAAAGCTGCCGAATTTATTTGTGAGGAGATTTTGAAATACATTAAATAACAAGTATAATATTTAATTCCTTCCTTGGGGGAGGTTAGGAGGAACTTTGCTACTTATATACACACATAAAATAACACCACGAAACAAGTATATTTTTAATTTAATTTTTAAAAAT
>JAZKBX010000112.1:0-11768 GCA_040388455.1 Bacteroidota bacterium | reverse complement strand
CGGTTCGTGTATAATGAAGAGAGGAGTTGGAAGAAGTATAAACGCCCATTCGGTAATCGAAGGTTGCGGTAACGTATCCCATACGGGCAAAACTATCGCAAAAAGCAGCCATGTCGTTATTATTCCTGGTACCGGAAAAAAAACCTCCTCCATGGGCAAATAATATCACCGGACGATTGGTGCACGTGTCGCCTTGTGGCCGGTAAATGTCCATTATCAGATTTCCAACAATTGTGTTGTTTTCGTCATTATAAGGGCCGTTTAAGAAATTGGCTGTGCCGTAAACCACGTTAGGGGTTGTGGCAGAGGAAGGGAACAGGGTAGAGGTGTATCTGTAGTTTTGAGCTACAGCACTATAAACAAATAGTGTAAAACAAAGGGTTGTAAATAGGGCGGTTTTAGAGTTCATTGTTTTCATGAGGGCCTTCTGTGGTCCATTGCTTATGAATCTTAGTCGATCAATAAAAAATCAATTGGTCTAAAAGCTTTTTTATTTGGGCGTTCCTTTTTCTTGAAAACGAAAAAGGCGGGCTTTGCGCTTCAATCTTTTCTAAACAGAAAAGGATTTACGCTGCAATCCCTAACGCAGCGTAAATCAATGCAAATTTAATTTTTCATATCAATAGCACAAAACAGAATGTTAACCGTTAACATTCGCCACTTGCGCTACCGGTGTTTTAGCATTTTGTATTGATAATTGCTGTGCCACCTTGCTTGCCATTTCCATAAATGCGATCGCTTGAGGTGTGGTTTCCTGCATTACTGCCGGGCGACCAGCATCACCAGCTTCACAAATACTTTGTACTAATGGTATTTCTCCTAATAATGGCACCCCTAGTTCTTCGGCAAGTTTTTTTGCTCCGTCTTTACCAAAAATGTAATATTTATTGTTTGGCAATTCAGGTGGAGTGAAATAAGACATGTTCTCTACAATACCCAAAACCGGTACATTTATAGAAGGTAACTTAAACATTCCAACACCTTTTTTTGCATCAGCCAAAGCTACAAGTTGAGGTGTGCTTACAATTACAACCCCATTTAAAGGAACAGCTCCAACCAATGATAAATGAATATCACCTGTTCCCGGAGGAAGATCAATGATCATATAATCCAATTCACCCCATTCGGCATCCGAAAACATTTGTATCAAGGCTTTTGCTGCCATAGGCCCACGCCAAACAATAGCTTGTGAAGTATCAGCAAAAAAACCGATGGATAATAATTTTACACCGTAACTTTCAACAGGAATAATTTTATTTTTACCATCAATTACTTTGATCAAAGGCTTTTCGTGTACCACATCAAACATAATAGTTTGCGAAGGGCCATAAATATCAGCATCCACCAAACCTACCTTCGCGCCCAGTTTTACTAGTGCCAAAGCCAGATTAGAGGCTACTGTTGATTTTCCAACACCACCCTTACCGGATGCAACACCAATAATATTTTTCACATGCGGCAATAATGGTCCACCGCTTTTACGGGAAGTAACATCAGAGGTCATTTTTACATTTACATTGGCTTCTTTATCAATAAAATGTAAAACGGCATTTACACATGCTTTATGGATCATCTCTTTCATAGGGCAGGCGGGCGTTGTAAGCACCACGGTAAAACTTACATTTTTACCTTCTACCTCTAAGTCCTTTATCATGCCCAGCGTTACCAGATCCTTTTTTAAATCCGGATCCTCTACATTTTTTAAAGCTTCTAAAACTTGTTCTTTTGTAATACTCATTGTCTTTATTTTTTTATATGAAATTGAAAAATGAATTAAATGGCGTAAAAGGGCGGTTGTTTTTATAATGGTCTAAAACCTCTGTTCCTTTTTGCAAGCCAATTTTTTAACCATGCAAAGTTACAAAAAATTTGGTGGTATGGTTTATATCGGAAAGCAGAATACAAGACCCGTTTCTGTTGTTTATTTTTACCTTGGGAGAGGTCGCCCCGAAGGGGCTGATACCTCGTTGATTTTTTTCTACAAATAGACCGGTCCCTACGGGACTTTTATAGCTCCTTTAGGGGCGTTCTGTTTGTAGAATAAAAGGACAAGGGTGATCGAAGCCCCATCGGGGCGACCTCTACAGGCAATGTTTTATCAACGGAATGAATCTATCAAATGTTATTTCAATAATAAATTTTGATGTTTGTAAATATCAAAATCGATTATCCATATATTTTTTAGGCTTTGATTTTTGAATTTGCGAGCTTTTGGCGGAGTTTGGCCGAAATTCCCCCTCGAAACCAGGTTTATGGTAGATTTTTTTTAAAAAACCGAATCATTCCGTTAAGAATCTTATATTTGCAACCCAATTATTAAAAAAGAATTAAGATCCAAGAACTATCAACTAATAATTAACAACCAATAATATGAGTGCTTTAGAAAGTTTACGTAAACGTTCCGGATTATTAGTAACAATTGTAGGTTTGGCCTTATTTGCATTTGTTTTAACCGGTTTATTTGAAAGAGGTTCAATGGGTGATTCAAACAAATCGGTAGGTGAAATTGCCGGAAAATCAATTGATTACAACACTTTTAATGTGAAAGTGCAAGAAGCGCTTGAAAACAAAAAACGCAATAGCGAAAAAACGGTATTGGACGAAAACGAAATTGATGGTGTAATTCAACAAGTGTGGAACCAGGCGATCAATGAAGAGGTGATGAACAAAGAATATGAAAAATTAGGAATTTCTGTTTCTGACGAAGAATTGTATGACCTGATGATTGATCATCCTCATTCTGCATTGGTGCGTAACCTTAGCGATCCTCAAACCAACCAGGTTTCTCCAATGTTTGCAGATCCAAAAACAGGACAGGTGAGCCCGGCTAAACTGAAAGAATTTACTCAAAAAATGAACCCGGAACAAGAAAAACAATGGATTCAGTTAGAGAGTTATATCCGCCAGATGCGTATCATTGAAAAATATAACAACCTTATTAAAAAAGGTCTTTATGTGACCACAGCGGCTGCAAAACGTGATTATATTGCTCAAAATACCAATGCAGATATTAAATATGTAACCAAAAATTTCAAATTAGTTGCTGATAGCACCATTAAAGTTGCAGATGCTGATCTAAACACATATTATGCTGCCCATCAAAATGAATTTAAGCAGGAAACATCACGTAAAATTGAATACGTAGCATTTGACATTACTCCTTCTCAGGAAGATAAAGATGAGGCTTTGGTGGGTATGATAGCATTAGCAAACACTTTTAAAACAACCAAACCGAGTGAAGATTCTTTATTTGTAATCGCAGAATCGGATAACCGCCTTTTTGACGTTAGTTTTCATGGTAAAGGCACCTTATCTCCGGAAATTGATTCTATCATGTTTAATTCAGCAGTTGGAACTGTGGTAGGGCCTTATAAAGAAAATGAGATCTTAAAAGTTTCTAAATTGATAGCTGTTAAAAGTGCTGCCGATTCAGCGAAGGTTCGTCACATTTTAATTGCTTACGCTGGTTCTGGTGCATCAGAAAGTGTTACACGTAGCAAAGAACAAGCAAAAACGACTTCAGATAGTTTATTGGCTTTGTTGAAAAAAGGAGCAAAATTCAGTGAACTTGTTGACAAATTATCTGATGATGGTGGAAAGAACATGCCTCCTAATAAAAAAGAAGGTGAGTATTATCCGGGTAAAGGTGGAGATTATGGTTGGTTAAACCCTAGTAGCCAGTTTGTAGAGCCTTTTAAAAATGCAGGACTTGATAACAAAAAAGGAGCTATCGTTATTGCTGAATCTCAATTTGGTTACCACATTATAGAAGTGCTTGATACAAAGGGTTCACAAAAGAAAGTTCAGGTAGCTACTATCGAAAGAAAATTAGAGCCGAGCAACAAAACAATGCAGGCAGCTTTTCTTAAAGCAAGCGAATTTGCAGGAAAAAACAACACAGATGAGCTTTTCCAAAAAGCTGTTGTAGAAAATAAACTAAACAAACGTGTAGTGGAAAGTATCAAAGAAAATGATAAGACAATTGCGGGTATCGAATCTCCTCGTCCATTGATCCGTTGGGCATACGAAAATAAAAAAGGTACAGTATCTGAACCTTTGGAATTCGGAAATAAATTTGTGGTTGCAGTGTTAAGCGATATCAAAGAAAAAGGAGTTGCACCATTTGAGCAGGTAAAAGAAGACCTTACTGCAAAAGTGATAAAAGAGAAAAAAGCAGAAATGTTTGTTAATGAATTCAATACAGCTTTAGGAGCAGGCACTCCGATTGATGCACTTGCAACTAAAATGAAATTAAATTTAGAACAAGCAAAACAAATTAACTTTAATACAACTTCTATTCCGGGGGCCGGTAATCAACCAGCTGTGATTGGAGCGGTATCAGCACTAAAAGCAAAAGCGACAAGCAAACCATTAGTAGGTAAAGATGGAGTATATGTTGTATATGTGGAAGCAGTTACTGAGGCGCCCGTTCAAAAAGATTATAAAGCACAACAAGCAGCAGCGCTTATGCAACTTCAGCCACGAGTTGATTATGAAGTGTATGATGCTTTAAAAACAAATGCAAATATTACAGAGCGTTTATTTACGTTCTATTAAAAATCCGCGTTCTGTTATAGAATTTGAAAAATATGTTTTTTGTTCACTTAAAAAAAGCTCAAATGTTCGACTGAACATTTGAGCTTTTTTGCTTTAACGATACTATTTTAATGGTGAGACCTTGTAAGACAGCAAATGATTTTAATAATGTTATTTCATATTTATAAAATATTTAACACATTCTTCATATTAGATTTATAAATTTACAGTTGATTTTAAAAAAGCGGTTGTGGGGAAGCATACTCTTAAAATAGAATACGATTATGATTTTAAGCTGATAGGCATTTCCTCTCATGAAAAAGATTACCGTATATGCTGGGCATTGAACAATATACTGGAGCTTGAGCTGACCAAAAGCGACCCGCTTGAAATAAAATCTAAAAAGCAAAACACGCCTTCTTTTTTTTCATTGTTTAGTTTTGAAAATACGGATGAGTTTATGGAATACTTTGTGATCTCAAACTTTAGTGAAAACAAATTATTTGATTCGAAATCGAATACGTTGTTTGATAAAAGTGAAACGGAATCACAATCAACAGAAATTGGAATATTGATTCCGGAACAGAAACAAATGAATTATTTTTTTGTGATCAGGGGAGAAATAACAAAAAAAGATATAAAAGAAATGATCCGGAAAATCAAAACGTTGGATTTTATACTCACCGCGGTTTTGGTTGATGTGGCAGATCTAAAATCTAAAATAAATTTAATTTTTTAAATATATTTACAAAAAATGAAAAGAACAAAAATTGTTGTTACGCTTGGTCCGGCTTCTTCATCGGCCGAAGTGATCGAAGAAATGATATTAGCAGGGGCAAATGTATGCCGCATTAATTTCTCGCATGGCTCTCATGAAAATGTTTTAGAACAAATAAAAAACATACGTGCAGCAAATAAAAAACTGGGATCTCACGCTGCGATCCTGGCAGACTTACAAGGGCCTAAATTACGTATTGGTGTAGTTGAAAATAACAGTATAGAATTAGTTGCAGGGAAAGAAATTATCATCACCACTATTGAGTGTGTTGGGACAGCTGAGCGCGTTTATATTACTTATCCTCAATTTCCTAAAGATGTAAAGGCCGGTGAAAATATATTGATCGATGATGGCAAACTGTTATTAACTGTTTTAGAAACAAATGGCAATGACGAGGTAAAGGCGGTGATCAGCCATGGTGGAATCTTATCTTCAAAAAAAGGAGTAAATCTTCCGAACACAAAAATCTCATTACCTTGTTTAACAACAAAAGATCTGGAAGACTTGAATTTTGCTTTAATACAAAACGTAGACTGGGTAGGGCTTTCATTTGTTCGTTCAGCTTCTGATATTATTGAACTAAAATATCTGATCCAAAAATTTGATCACAACGTAAGAACCAAGGTGGTAGCTAAAATTGAGAAGCCGGAAGCGATCTTAGATATTGATAATATAATTAAAGAAACGGATGCGATAATGGTAGCACGTGGCGACCTTGGTGTGGAGGTGCCTATGCAGGAAGTGCCTGTAATTCAAAAAATGCTGGTACGTAAATGTCTGGAAGAATCTAAACCCGTGATCATTGCCACACAAATGATGGAGAGTATGATCACGAATATCAGCCCCTCCCGCGCTGAAGTTAATGATGTTGCTAATAGCGTAATGGATGGTGCTGATGCGGTAATGTTAAGTGCAGAAACATCGGTAGGGAATCATCCTGCAAAGGTGGTTGAAGCAATGACAAAAATTATTGAACACGTAGAGAAACAAAGTCTTATTTACAATCGCGATAACGCAGCGCCTGAAGTAAATATGCAAAACGACCGCTTTATTTCAGATTCTATTTGTTATACCGCGGCAAAAATGGCGCAACGCACCAAAGCAGCAGCTATAATAACCATGACCCATTCGGGTTATACTGCTTTTAAATTAGCCAGCCATCGCCCTAAAGCCGATATTTTTGTGTTTACCGACAATTACCATATTCTTACTACTTTAAGCCTGGTATGGGGCGTAAAAGGGTTCTATTACGATAAAGATATAAGCACAGATCATACTATTGCAGATATTAAATTTATTTTGAAAAAGACCGGATTTGTAAAACCGAAGGATTTTATAATCAACATTGCAAGTGTACCTTTAAGTGAAAAAGGAAGGTCAAATATGGTTAAACTTAGCGTTGTAGAATAGTTACAAATAACTAATCAATACTAATTTACGGATCGGTGTTCGTTGCTCTTTACACATAGATTCGTAACTTAGTATTGATTCGTTATCTGTACAAAAATATAAAAGAATGCAAAAAATATATTACCTAAGCTCTTGTTCCACTTGTGTCAGGATAATGAATGAACTGGAATTAAAGGATAAAAAGTTTGAGCTTCAGGATATAAAAAACGAAAAAATCACTGCCGCACAGCTTGCGGAAATGAAAAAAATGGCTGGGAGATACGAAGCGTTGTTCAGTCGCGTGGCCCTTAAATACAGAGCTTTAGGGCTTGATAAAAAACAATTAACAGAAGAAGATTACAAAAATTATATCCTACAGGAATACACCTTTTTAAAACGTCCTGTGATCATTACCGGCAATAAAATATTTGTTGGGAACTCTAAAAGCACTGTCGCTGCTGCCAAAGCAGAATTATAAACGCAGCATCGCTATAACGCGGGACAGGGGAGAAGCACATGAACAAAGTCATTCAGGCACATTTAGCATTATTAACTGTAAATATTATTTATGGTGCCAATTATTCTATTGCTAAAGAGGTAATGCCTGCTTATGTTCAGCCTTTTGCTTTTGTGATGATGCGTGTTGGTGGCGCATTAATATTATTTTGGATCGTGAGCGCCATTTTTATCAAAGAAAAAATTGACAAAAAAGACCTGCCACGTATTGCTCTGCTTGCCGTTTGTGGGGTAGCGGTAAATCAGCTGTTTTTTTTAAAAGGCTTAAGTTTAACCAGCCCCATCAATGCATCCATTATTATGGTATCCAATCCCATTGTTGTATTACTGATCGCTGCGATAGTACTAAAAGAAAAAATTTCGATCAGTAAAATTGCCGGGATCACTATTGGTGTTGGAGGAGCTTTATTGCTGTTGCTTTTTAATAAATCATTTTCTTTTGGTTCCGAAACAATCACGGGAGACATAATGATATTGATCAACTCAATGTCGTGGGCATTTTACATTATTCTGGTAAAACCGTTAATGAAAAAATATAACACATTTACAATTGTAAAGTGGGTGTTTTTATTTGGATTTCTTTACGTGTTGCCATTCGGATTCAGTGAATTCAAACGAGTAGAATGGGCCACAATGCCTTCCAACATTGTGTGGGACATCGTTTTTGTTGTGGTTGCAACCACCTTTTTCGCCTATGTTTTAAACACGTATGCTTTACGTGCATTAAGTCCGGCTGTGGTAAGCATTTATATTTATCTGCAACCGTTTTTGGCAACCCTCATTGCTGTGTACTATTATCATAACGATGAACTCGATGCCCGAAAGATTGTTTCAGGGGCGCTTATCATTATTGGTGTTTATTTGGTGAGCTGGCCCTTTAAAAAAAACAAGTCCAGCCAAATCCTCTCAGAAGGAGAAGAAGCCACTAAATAAGCTAAATAGCATACCCTACACGGGGGTATTAGTATTCAGGCTCTAAGGCTCTGTTGCTTATGCTCCGATCAAATAGTAACTCTTAATCCCATTGCACTTTTGATCCCGACACTATTTATGCCGCCCAACTCCGGTATATAGGTATAATTCACAAAAGGCCTGGCTTCATAAAAAAGATGAAGTTGTTTAAAAAATTCTCTTTTATTGCCTATTCTAAAATCAAGTCCCATAGGCAAATACGCGGCATACCCATAAGTATTTTTATTAATGATCTGTTCGGAACGATATGGCGTGTTGGTATTGTATGATGTTCCGGAAGTGCTGTTTGCCGGTGTAACGGTTGAATATTCACTGTAATTAATATCGGTATAAGCCATTATTGATTCTCCGGCCTCAATGCCGATGCCGCCAAAAACGGACCATCGCGCTGCCGGGTTGGTTCTATAAATAATTGAAACATCAAGTCTTAATTGTTGAGTTTTATAATTCATATTATAACTGCTATACGTTACTGAATCAGAAAATACCATTTGCCCGGTTTGGCTGGATGTGAGCGTATCAAATCTTTTTCGATCGGTTTTAGAAAGATAATTTGACATGCTAATTTCTGAAAACGTTATTCCAATTCGTAATTGTGTATTTGATTTATATTCTGTTTTTGTTTTGTTTGCGATATTAAATCCGAGGTTGGCACTAAACGTGGGACCTGCAGAAGCCATAAAGCCGTTGGATATAGTGTACCCATCCATGTTTTCGTTTAACAAAACCGACTTTGGATTGATCCGTTGAAAATCACTGAATGAACCAAGAGGGCTAACTTGAAAAGTCATACCGGGCGCAATAGCGGCATCAACAATTTTTAATTTTCTTTTTTTAATAGTTGAGTTTTGAACATTGATCTCGTTTTGACAAAAGGAGGCTGTAACTGCAAGGCATGCAATACCAGTGAATAACATTTGGGTCTTTTTCATATTTGCTTATTTTAGAAGATGAATACTAATTTTAAGAGATGCCCTTATTTATTTAAAACGAAAACTTAACGAGAAACCAGATGTAATATTGTTCGTACAACTATTTTTATAAATGGACTTTGTATAAGTTAAAGTGTTATGGTAATCAACGCACTTTCTCGACAAGCTCGAAATGACCAGCGCGCAGTCATTTCGAGCTTGTCGAGAAAATTGTGTGTAAGCATTTTAACCCTCAATTTCGTTGTAAAAATTACAATGTATCTTAACTTATATAAACCTAATCGTAGTTTAAACAATTTCGAATTGTTTATTACATCACAACCAGAGAAACAAATTATTACCTTAGCAGAACTAAAACTAAAGCAAATCGTTCCGACTCATCTGCTATGGGAATAGTGGCGACACTCCGGAAAACGGATGGTTGAGTGGAACAGAATAATTACAAACAATGGCAGGCATTTATATTCATATTCCTTTTTGCAAACAAGCTTGTCATTATTGCGACTTTCATTTTTCTACTTCTTTGAAAAACAAAGATTCATTTTTGAAAGCGCTAAAAAAAGAAATAGAGTTACAAAAAGAGTACCTCAACCCATTGGGGAGGGCACCAGGGGATGAGATACAGAGTATTTACCTGGGAGGAGGAACACCATCATTGCTTTCTCAAACAGAACTGATGGATATTTTTGATTCGCTTAACAAACATTTTAAAATTAGTGCGGATGCAGAGATCACACTGGAAGCTAATCCGGACGATCTAACATCAACTAAAATAAAAGAATTTAAAGGAATGCCAATCAACCGTTTAAGCATTGGAATTCAAAGTTTTTATGACGAGGATCTAAAGCTGATGAATCGTGCCCATAATTCAAAAGAAGCACTGTCAGCTGTAAAGGCTTCTCAGGATAAAGGTTTTGAGAATATTACCATTGACCTGATCTATGGTATTCCCACTTTAACAAATGAAAAGTGGAAGCATAATTTACGTACTGCTTTTGAGCTGGAAGTAAAACACATTTCTTCGTATTGCTTGACAGTAGAGCCCAAAACAGCCTTGGCGCATTTAGTGAAGGAAGGGAAAATTAAAAATGTGGATGAACAACAAAGCGCTGGTCAGTTTGAAATAATGCTGGAGGAGATGAGAAAAAATAATTTTGTGCAATACGAAATTTCAAACTTCTGCAAAGACAACTTTTTTTCCCGACACAATAGTAATTATTGGTTAAAAGAACTTTATTTAGGCTTAGGGCCTTCTGCGCATTCCTATAATGGTAATAGCAGGCAATCCAATATTTCAAATAACGCTTTATATATTCAGGCGCTTGAAAAAAATAAAATTCCTTTTGAAGAAGAAATATTAACCACATCACAACGCTATAACGAATATGTTTTAACTTCATTACGCACCATGTGGGGAACAGACTTGAAGTATATAGCAGATCACTTTGGAAAAGACTATTTAGTGTATTGTTTAAGTGAAGCAGAAAAATATATTCTTACCGGGGAAATAAAGAATGAAAAAAATAAATTATTCTTAACTGATAAAGGAAAATTGTTTGCCGACAAAATTGCGGGTAATTTGTTTTTTATTGATAAAGAACCGGCTTTTCACCACTAAGGCACTTAGAACACGGAGATACACTTAAAAATGGGATCTTTAGTTTATGGTGCGCTGCAATATTTTTTAGCAGTCCCTTAAAAAATAATCTTAGTGGACCTTCCGTGTTCTTAGTGCCTTAGTGGTGAATTTTTATTTGATTAACAAACACAATTTAATAATGATATCAAAAATCACGCATAAAGGAAAAAGCTATACTACTGATCTATCAAAACCCATCGACATTTCCATTCCCCTGCGAACAGGAGAAGATAATGTAAATGCATGGTATGTGCCTCCTGTAAAAATTGAGCCTGTGCGAATGGGTGATTGGGTGGGCGATGTAAAGCAGGGAGGTTCTGTGAATTTTAGAAATATATTATTTAATCCGCATGGAAACGGCACACATACCGAATGCGTGGGGCATATCAGTAAAGAAGATTATAGTGTTAACCAATGTTTGAAAAAATTCTTTTTTATTGCTGAACTGATCACCATTTTGCCAGATGAAAATTCAGAGGGCGATAAAGTAATTACAAAACAACATATTGAAAATTGTTTAGGTGATAAACGCCCCGAAGCGATCGTTATCAGAACCTTAGACAACAGTGCTTCAAAAATAAATAAACATTACTCCAATACCAATCCTCCTTATTTACATCACGGAGCAGCTGAGCTTATTGATGAATTGGGCATTGATCATTTGTTGATCGATCTGCCCTCTGTGGATAAAGAGGTTGATGACGGAAAACTATTGGCGCATCATGCTTTTTGGCAGTATCCCAATAATACAAAATTGAATCGAACTATTACTGAAATGATCTATGTGCCGAATAGTATTTATGATGGAACTTACCTTTTAAATATTCAGATCGCTAGTTTTGAAAATGATGCATCACCGAGCAAGCCTGTTCTTTATCAATTGAATATAGCGTTGTAATGTTGTGAGTATGTTTTTAGATAATTAAAGTTGAAATAAGGTGACGTTTTGAGTTTATTTGGGCGTTCCTTTTCTTAAAGAAGAAAAGGGCGGGCTTTCCACTTCAAT
>JAZKBX010000111.1:0-4080 GCA_040388455.1 Bacteroidota bacterium | reverse complement strand
ACACCCAAAAACTTTAAAAACTTTTTTGCATTTATTTTTAATGTTTCTTTGATTTCTGTAATTGCAGTTTTTGTGAGGCTTTCATCGGGGCGTGTTTTAAAACGTGAATCACGATATACAAAATCTTTACCAGCTGGTGTGTAATAATAACAATAGAATGATTTCCTGCTTTCACCTTCAGGGATATTTATTTTAGCGTAGCCATGATAAGATGTTTCATCTGTAACCATTATTGCAGCCTGGTTAAAATTAGGCATCACTTTTGAAATGCAATTTTTCACATCTTTATCCCAAAATTCCAAAGCCCCTCCATATTCATCTTTCCAGTTTTTATTCAAATAAATAAGTAAATTAATCCTGCGATGCAATTTTGCAGCAGGATTCATATTTACATCCACATGAACGTCAACAAAACTTCCGGGTCCGCCCTGATGAACACCAGAACCTAATGAATCAAATGTAGAGCTTAATCCTTCAATACCAGTTACTTTACTGATCCATTCATACATTTGGGGAGTATTGAGAAAGTCGCGCATTTCATTAAATTGCGGATGAAAATTCTCCAGATGATATTCTTCCGACTTATTTTCATTGATGCTCTTACGTTTTACATTCAATGTATCCAATTTTGGGAAATTCTGAAAAAGAGTATTGGCAACATCATCCAGCAAAAAATTATCCAAAGCTACGTGTTTGCATGGCTCAGCATTTTCGAACTGTTTACGTATCTCTTTTATTTTTTCTTCACTTAAATATAATGGATTGATTAAATTTTTCATAATTGTTAATAAAAGCTCATTTCAAGACTACTCATTTCGTAAAAAGAAGGGCAGTTTTCAAAAAGCATTGGTTAAAATATACAAGTTTTCTATCTATTTGCGTAAAAAACACTTTTCACAAAAATACAAAAATATTGGGAGCAGATATAACTTTATTCAGGTACAAAAACACCACCCTAACAATGCTTTTAATTTAGCGTACAAGCCTAATTTAGAGGCTATAGTGATTTGAAAAAACAATTCCAGAGCCTACATTTCATTATGTCTTATAATCCAGCCCTAATCTTTTTAATTTTGCGCTGTATTTTAATTTATATTTGTTTTTAAAGATCCTGTTTAATTTATAATTTACGCTATTTTTGATCTTTTTTAAAATTTTGAAGAAAAGTATAAAATCAGCAATAATAATTAAAAAATGAAAAACATCAATTTAAAAGTATTGGTTCCGGTTATTGCCGCAATTGTAATATTTATTGTTTTAACTCTTGGATATTTTTCTCCAGTGCTGAAAGGTAAAGCAATTATACAAAGCGATATGGTTTCCGTTCAGGGAATGGCCAAAGAAACGAATGATTTCAGGGAGCAAAATAAAAAAGAAGCCCTATGGACAAATTCGATGTTCGGGGGTATGCCCACCTATCAGATATCGATGCGGTACCCCAATAATTTAGTACAATATGTTAGGGCTGCTTTTAATATGTGGCTGCCAGTTCCGGCAAATATTGTTTTTATTTATTTAATAGGATTTTTTATTTTATTGATGGTCCTCAAGATCGATCCCTGGCTTAGTATTATGGGTGCCATTGCCTTTGCTTTTTCTGCATACAATATAATAATAATTGATGCGGGACACATTACTAAAGCCTTAGCAATTGGTTATATCCCAATGGTATTTGCAGGCATTATTCTTGTAAACAGGGGTAAATACCTGCTCGGAGGAGCTCTAACAGCATTGTTTTTTGCAGTGCAATTAAATTGTAATCACGTTCAAATCACTTACTATATGTTTATGTTTTTAGGCATTTACATTGGAATTGAATGGATAGATCGCATTAAACGAAAAGAGTATAAAGCAATTTTCAAAAGCATCGGGGTATTTGTAATTGCCGGAATTTTAGCTGTTGGTTGTAATATAAATAATTTATGGAACACCGCTGATTACGCTGCAGTTACTATTCGTGGCGCATCCGAACTAACCTCTGACCAGGGAAATAAAACCTCGGGGTTGGATAAAGATTATGCTACACAATGGAGCATGGGTGCCTCTGAAACAATGACATTGATGATTCCCGGTTTTAAAGGACGTTCCTCATCAATTAGTGTTAACGAAGATAAATCTGCTTTAAAAAATGTGGATCCCGAAATGCGCGAAAGTATTGGTGGGACATCTCAATACTGGGGTGATCAACCTTTTACGATGTCTCCTTATTCGGGAGCTATCATCGTATTTCTATTTGTGCTGGGATTATTTATTGTTGAAGGACGGATGAAATGGGGGCTATTGGCGGCTACTATTTTTTCTATTCTTTTATCATGGGGACATAATTTTATGCCATTGACCGAATTTTTTTTAGATCACTTCCCGGTTTACAATAAATTCAGGGCAGTATCCATGATATTAATAATTGCAGAGTTTACGATTCCATTGCTTGCAGTATTAGCAGTAGATAAACTATTGAAAACTCCCGAGCTCTTTACAAAAAAAATAAAATTAGCATTTGTTAAAACTGAAATTAGTGTTAAAAATGCTTTCTTTATTTCATTTGGCCTAACAGGCGGTTTGTCATTGCTTTTTTACCTCATTCCGTCTTTATCAGATTTTTTTGGAGAAGGTGAATACAATAAAATTTATGATCAAATAGCTAAAAGTAATGGTGCTGATATTGCTCAAAAATTTATGGACAATCTGGAGACCGCACGTATCAGTTTATTTAAAGCCGGTGCAATTCGCAGCTTCTTTTTCATATTACTTGGCGCTACAACTCTTTGGTTATTTTTAAAATCGAAAATCAACAAAACGATTTTAATTATAGTTATGAGCTTGCTCGTATTCATTGACTTAGTTCAGATCGATCGACAATTTGTAAACGATAAAAATTTCAAAACAAAACAAGAGGCTAAAGTCCCTTTTCCTCTTACTACTGCTGATAAAGAAATACTGGAAGACACCGACCCTAACTATCGCGTGTTAAATATTGCTGTAAACACTTTTAATGAAGCGGGGACCTCCTATTATCATAAATCAGTTGGAGGGTACCATGCGGCTAAATTAAGACGGTATCAGGATCTGATCGATGCACATATTCAAAATAATATTCAGAATATAATGAATACGTTAAGATCTAATCCAACGGATTCATTATTGCGTGCAACATTCGAAAAACAAGGTGTCCTGAATATGTTGAATACCCGTTATATAATTTTCAATAAAGATGCTTCTCCCTTACGAAACCGCTATGCATTAGGAAATGCATGGTTTGTGAAGGATGTTAAAACCGTTAGGAATGCAGACGAAGAAATTAAGGCAGTGGGTGAAATAAACCCAGGCTATACAGCTATTGTTGACGAACGTTATAAAAGTCAATTAGAAGGATTTACCGTCAATACCAATGCATCTGGCACCATCAAACTAACCGATTACAAACCCAATCACCTTAAATATGAATCGAATTCTACTGCAGAACTAATAGCTGTATTTTCTGAGATCTATTATAGTAAAGGTTGGAATGCATACATAGATGGTGAATTGAAACCTCACTTTTGCACTAACTATGTACTACGTGGAATGCGTGTACCAGCAGGAAAACACTTGATAGAATATAAGTTTGAACCAGCATCGTACTTTACGGGTGAAAAAATATCGTTGCTATCGAGCATCCTTTTGTTTATTGCTGTTGGAGCGGCTATTTTTATGACTTACAAGAAAAAAGAGTTGTAAGAAATAGAGAATGTAATCAGTTTTGGCCTTATCTGTCATTCAAAATTGCTCAAAGAATTCTTATTTATCAAAATCAGGAAATTGTTATTATTTCCTGATTTTGATAATTGACAGTTCCATTGTATCCCCAGATTTTCAAATCTATGTTTTCAAAAAAAATTGATACTGCCCTTCCTTCATTGTAAAATTGGAAGCACCAGCCTTTTATCGTTTATTACAACTTCTCAAATCATTTCGATAAGTCTGATTTTTTTTCATTGAATTAAAAAAACTTCATTGATTTAATGGAGGGCACTGAAAAAGTCCTTAAAGAATTAAATTTCATTAAAAGAGTAGAAAAATAAAATTTTCTACTCTTTTTTT
>JAZKBX010000110.1:0-2671 GCA_040388455.1 Bacteroidota bacterium | reverse complement strand
GTATCATTCATTGGGCTGGGACGAATAATCCGAATTTTTGAACCAGCAGTGCTTCCTGAAAAATTTAATAAAACGGAATCATTAACGCATGTCAATGTATCAAGAATAGGGATAACAGGAATGATATCCATATTAGCTGGAATTTGTATAATTGGTGAAACCGTTAAGATGGTGACTGTCACTGTTTCGGTACTGATACAGCCATTTGAATTGCGTTTCGACCAGAGCAGATAATTATTTTGATTGGATATCAAAGCGGGATTGTCTGTTGGAATACCCGACCCAAACCATTTGATAGAATCTGTTACATCATTTGTTGTGCCATTGATTGTTATTGTTCCCGGAATGCAGTCCGTAATTTGATAATTAAGCGGACAAGTAATAATTGGTGCTATAGTATCAAAACTAACCAGCATTGAATCCGAATTAGTACACAACGTTGTGCTGTTGGTAACAGTGAGTATGTATACTCCAGAAGAATTAGCTGTGATTATTTGGGTATTACTGATGGTGTTATTCGGGGTAGACCATTGGTAGGACACGGGAGAAGTAACTGACGTTCCGTTTAATGTAAGTGTTGGGTTGTCGCATGTCAATATAGTATCTGCACCGGCATTTGCATCAGGTAATGGATTAACAATCACTTGCACCATTTGTGGAGTTCCCAAACAGCCTTCAGCAAGCGAAGTTGGTGTTACCATATAGGTCACTGTTTGGGCAGACGGTGTAGTATTGATTATTGTGTCATTTAACATAGTGTTTGTTTGAGTTGTAGTCCTTTCACCTGTTGTACCCGGATTGTCGCTTGCAACCCATGTATAAGTAGATGGTGTATTAAAGGTGAGAGAAAGGTTTATTGAAGTTCCGCTGCAAATGCTTACTGTATTTGCGTTGGTCATTATTGGACCTTCAAATACCCGATTCGCCATCACGGAAAGGGAACCACTGTTTGTTGCAAGCAATTCAGATCGTCCATCTCCATCCAAATCTCCTATTGAAAGTCCGATAGGGGCATTCCCGGCTATGAAATCAACTTTTGGAGCCAGAGAAATAGCCCCGTTGGTACTTGTGTTTTTAAATACTGATATATCGTTAGAAGTATTATTTGTTACTGCAAGATCTACAATTCCATCTCCATCTATATCCCCAATGGATACATTCATTGGTGCTGAGCCTGTTGGAACATCTGTTTTTGCTGCAAATGAAATAGAACCTGTACTGCTTGTGTTTCTGAACACCGAAAGTGTGTTAGACATTGTGTTTGATACCGTAATGTCATTTTTGCCATCACCATCCAAATCGCCAATAGAAACGCCATGTGTACCTGAACTTGCTAATAAATCAATTTTAGGATCAAGAGAAATACTACCGCTTGTACTTGTGTTTCTTAATACCGACACATTTCCGGAACTGAAGTTCGCACTTATTATATCCGGTTTTTTGTCTCCATCCATATCACCGATCCTCAGGCCTTTAGGAGAAACTCCAGTGATATAGTCTGTTTTTGCTGCGAAAGAAATGCCACCTGCGTTAGTTGTATTTCTTAAAACGGAGATGGTATTAGTACCTGTATTTGTAACAATAATATCTGGAACTCCATCCCCATCCATATCCGCTATTGATACATCCTGAGGTGAATTTCCGGTAGGGAAATCTATTTTTACATCAAATAAAACTTCGATGCCAAAACTTGTATTCTTAAATACTGAAACAACATTTGAACCATTTGATATCACGGCAAGGTCAAGCTTTCCGTCCCCATTAAGGTCTCCGGTTGCTACGCTTTGAGGAGAAATTCCGGTAGGGAAATCTGTTTTTGGTGCAAAGGATATACTTTCAATCATACTTGTATTTTGTAACAGAGAAACTGTATTATCAGCATTGTTTACGATAGCAAGATCCGCTTTCCCATCTCCATTAAAATCTCCTACTGAAACAGCAATGGGTGAACTTCCGGCTGTAAAATCAACTTTGTTTCCAAAAGAGCCTGAATTAATCGCACCACCACATGGGAAGGTAATAATGAATTGATCGTCAGCGTAAGCAGTTAATTTAGTGGCAAGATCAGTAACAGTGGCATCCTGGTAATTGGCGCCACTTGGCACCATAATGGTAAGTGTGTTTGCTGATGCAGCAGATACAGTCCCGGCTGTAGCACCAAAGAACACTTTATTATTTGCAGGTGTTGTATTAAAATTAGTGCCACTTATAGTTACTGTTGTTCCTATAGGACCGGAACCTGGTGTAAATGAAGTAACTGTGATTTGGGCATAGAGTGCGGCAGGCCAATTACTCAAAAGCAGGCTCAATGCGAGGATAGTGAATATTCGGAAGAAATTGCAATTTTTTTTCATTTTCCCTTTTTATTATTAAAATTTTACCTAAGTAAAGTTTTCAAAATAATTTGAACGAAGAGTTCTTACTTCATAGTGTCATTCCGAACTTGCCTGCCCCGATGGCTATCGGTGGTTTCGGAATCTGCAACTTGAGATGCTGAAATAAATTCAGCATGACCTTATACTTTTTAACTTGTTTTGTTCTAGATATTTAATTTTTTTTACTTTGTGGCATCAGGAATTTATTCTGCAATAAATTTTCCTGTTGCAATAAATTTATTGTTCTCTATTAGCTTGTAAAAATAAATTCCATTCGGCAAATTATCCCTGTCTAT
>JAZKBX010000109.1:0-6700 GCA_040388455.1 Bacteroidota bacterium | reverse complement strand
TTCAAAACAAACCTTCATCCGCAAAACTATAAAAACCATTATCGGTAATTATCAAATGGTCGAGTAAAGGTATTTCCATTATTTTACCGGCCTCTTTTATATTTTTAGTGATCTTTATATCAGCATCGCTTGGCTTCAAGTTCCCTGAAGGGTGATTATGACAAATAATGATAGAACTCGCATAATTTCCGATAGCTGTTTTAAAAATTATCTTCGTATCCACCACAGTTCCTGAAACTCCTCCCCTGCTTATTAATTCTTTTTTTATCACTAAATTGGCTCTGTTCAGCATTATCAGCCAAAATTCTTCGTGAGGCAGATCCATCATGGATGGTTTCATAATTTCAAAAGCATCCTTGCTGGTAATAATTTTTTCGCGTTTAACAGTTTCGGTCTCTTTTCTTCTTCTGCCCAGTTCCAATGCTGCAATTATGCTTATTGCTTTGGCATCACCTATACCTTTAAATTGATTTAATTCCTGTACAGTAAGCTTTCCTAAATTATTCAG
Source organism: Bacteroidota bacterium (assembly GCA_040388455.1). GTDB lineage: Bacteria > Bacteroidota > Bacteroidia > 2-12-FULL-35-15 > 2-12-FULL-35-15 > 2-12-FULL-35-15. Next base: position 6,192 of record JAZKBX010000109.1, on the reverse strand, counting down.
GTTATTATCCACACTTAACAATATGCGCTTAGAAAGTTCTACAGCTGTTTCATCCTTGCTTCCTGAACCAATCAAGATGGCAATCAGTTCGGCTTCGGTGAGCATGTGCCTGCCTTTATCCAATAGCTTTTCGCGAGGACGGTCTTCTTCCGCCCAGGATTTTATGCCTACCGATGGTTTATAGTCCGCCATAAAAAAAAACAATTTTAAAATTAATCGAAATTGAGAGCTACGCTATTGATCTAAAAAACAATAATGCCACAGATTACACAGATTTATACTACTTATAATAATCTAAATTTTTCACCTTTTGCAGTTTAAAATCTACGTAACCTGTGTAATCTGTGGCAAAATAAGGCCGATGAGAGTTATATAAAAAAATAAAAAAGGCTTCGCATACAGCGAAGCCTTAGTCTATTCAAATAATAAAAATTAAAATTTGATTATTTTTTTGCTGCTTTTTTTGGTGCAGCTGCTTTTTTTGCAACCGGTTCTTTTTTTGCAACTACTTTAGGTTCTGCTTTTACAACTGTTGCTAAAGCGTTAACTCTTTTAGTCAATTTTGATTTCAAATTAGCTGCTTTATTCTTGTGAATAACGTTTTTCTTTGCCAATTTATCAACCATTGCAACAACTTTAGGAAGTTTTTCTTTAGCAGATGCTACAACTTCATCTGTTCTTAGATCCTTAACTGCATTACGCATTGTTTTTGCCTGGTAACGATTTGTTAATCTTTTAGCATCGTTAGAACGGATTCTTTTGATACTCGATTTGTGATTTGCCATTTTCTTTTTTTTACGTTGCCAACCTATTGATTAACAACAAATTACTCTTTTTTTTGTTGCAGCTTTTTATAATCTGCTTACTTTTCCCACCTCAAAACTGGAAACCTTTTCAGGAGCCTTTTCATGAATTGGGATGCAAATATAGGTATTTTTTGATTTGTTTTCAACAATTGTCAAAAAAATTGATTTTTTTATGGCCTTAAAAGCCAATCATAAGGTCATAGTATTCATTTCTATCTAAATTAGAGGGGCATCAAATTCTTTAAATAGTCCACTCCTGAGCCATTTTTCGACTAAACACCGGGCACAAAACATATTTAGCAGCATGTTTTGACTGCCCTAAAGAAATGCAAGCATTTATGAGATTTATTATTTAAATTTGGTGTAAGCCTATCAGATAATTACAGTATTGTTCTCTTCAGAGCTATATTGCAAAACAAAGAGTAAAAAATTGAAAAAACTAATAGAAAAAATAATAAATACCGGAGTTAGAGCCGATTACCTGCCCTGGGAAAAACATCTCACAAGAAAACTGAATTTAGTAGCATTAATGGCAATGCCAAATTTTATTCTGGCAATTGGTTTTTTTGAAATTGTAGGCTACTCCCAATTTCTTTTGGATTGTTATTGTGCTTTAATTGCTTTGTGTATAGTGCCAATAATGAATGGTTTCAAAAATTATTTATGGGCAGCGTATTGGTTTTTTTGTTACGGATTTTTCTTTTTCTTTTTCATCAACCTTAAAGAAGGTAAGGAATCTTATATGATCTTATTTTATTTTCCTGTGATCATAAGCATGGTTCAACTTTTGGGACGCAGAGAAACATTTAAACATCTTATTATTTTAGGCGGCATCTGTTTGCTTTCTATTGTTGCGATCGCAATTGGATATAACTTACAATTGTTCCAGGTTTATTTAAACGATGAAATTATCGGAAACCTGATCATCTTAAACATTTTAGTGAGTTTATTATCTACAGTCGCTTTTATGCTGGCTGTGGCATTGGAGTCCATAAAGCAGGAAAGTCTGATTGAAAAAATGTTCAAAGAAAAAGAAATTTTACTTGCCGAAGTTTTTCACCGTGTAAAAAACAATATGAACATTGTTACAAGTCTATTAAATTTAAAAAAGAACATGTCCGATTCACATGAAGTACAAACGGCACTTGAAGATTGTCGTGGCCGTGTATATGCAATGGCTTTGGTGCATCATAACATATTTACAAACAATAATACTATTGGTCTGAATTTTAAAGATTATGTAAACAGCCTGGTAACAGAAATAACGCACTCCTTAGGTGATAAAGATGAGGTTGAAATTCTTTTGGAAACAGAAGATATTAATCTGGAGTTATCAAACGCCATACCCTGCGGGTTAATTTTAAATGAATTAATTACAAACTCCTTTAAATATGGACAATCGGAAAACAAAAAACTATTGATCCATGTTAAATTGAAAAAAAACAAGAATACAATTGAGCTTGAAGTGAAAGATAATGGTCCGGGGTTTTCGGATGAAGCCCTGCAAAAAACAAACACATTGGGCATTGAACTGATCAAATCTTTATCCGAACAGATTGGCGGAGCCCATACCTTTGGTAATGATACAGGACTTGTTTTTAATCTTACATTCAAACAGGCGTCCTAATGCGCAATTACCGGCTGTGCATTTGAATCCTTTTCTACTCAATAAGAAAATTTAACAGGTTCTTAATTGATCAGCAAACAAATAGTATCACCTAGATATGAAGATTTGTTCGCATCGGTGATTGAAGAAACCGATTTGTTAACCGACTGGTTGAAATATACTTTAATATTTGAGGGGCAAATTGAAGAAATTGAAAGTAAAACTATGGCTGACAATCTGTACATAATAATTTTGTTTTTTATTATCAATCTAAAGAATATATGGAAAGCGACCAATTTAATACACAAAAACTTATAGCTTTTTATTGAAAATACAGGTTTTATATAGCTTCTTTAATTTTTTAAGGGAAAGTATCAATAAAGCAATAAAATTATCTCCCATTTTTTGTACAGCTGTCAAGCTGCAATGTCTCAATAACAGCTTTAAGCTTGGTAATTTTATTTTGTTTTTCTAAGTGATTTTTTTCAAGTGTTTCCCTTGTCTGCCACTGAAGTAAGTACAAAGCATTTTCATAATTTGTCAGACTAGCAATTGGCTGTTTTAACTTTAATAATATTTCTGCCTGTGTCCACAAGAGGTTAGTTAATAAGCGTGCCTGATCACTGTCAAGCTGGCCTTTCACTAAAATGTCTGCGAGAGACTCAGGTGTGAGAAGGCTTGGATCAATGCCCAAAGCCGTTATGGTTGTGTCCCGGATAATGCTCAAGGCAACTTTTAATTTTGCCTCCTCGGTAAGACCGATTAATTCTCCAAATGCATTGGTAGATTTATTAATGAGCATTAAAATCAAATCTTTATTTCTCATGTTTATTTCTCAAGCAAAAGAATACCCCATTTAAATTCAACCTTTAATGGCTTTTAGAATAGGCAAAAGGCTGGTTTTACCTTCAGAAACTCCAATTTTTTAATTCCGGATACACGGGATCATTTTTTGTATTTAAGGTTGGGTTATTTAGTCCAGATTTTATCTGTGGACACTCCATGGCAGCCATTGCATTGCCCTTGTAATATCACGGATGACATAAATTTTGTTGTTGAGCTACCTTGCGCAGCAGGATACAAACCTGTTCCAAAATCAATAATGTCGGTAGTGTAAAAATTTCCTTTGGCATCAACTTGTATAGTATATTTTAATGTTCCTGTTCCATTTGGTCCGGTAAACAACTTTATGGTAGAATTGGGGGAAGTGTTAGTCTTTAAGCTATCATATACCGTTCCTGCGGCATTAAACAAACCCTCTCCAGTACCATTTTGTTTATGACAACTCATACAATTCTGTCCCATATTATGGCTTTCATTGCTGTTATATACGCTGGTTTTCGTTTCATTTTTATTTTCATCAGCATTACTTTCTTTTTTACAAGATGGCACTGTTATAAATAGAGCGATGGCACTAAAAACAGTTACTATTAGTTTACGTTTCATTTTATTTGTTTTTTAAGTGTTTACAACACAAAAATATTACACCTATTAGAATTTCTATTTGACATTTGTCAAAAAAAAGAATTCATCTTAAAAAAGGGAGAAGTGAATTTTCGCCTTAAACCAAACTCAGCTAATTTTTGCTTGAAGATTCCAAATAGCGGTTTTAAGAGGGATTGGTCAGTAGTAAATATTGCAAATTAGGGGAGGGTATTTTTCGTTATCCGATTTTTACAAATTTCTTTTGCGAATTCTACTCAGTGTTTCAAGTCGAATTCCAAGAAAGGAAGCTATAAAGCTAAGTTGCACCCGGTTAGAAAGTTTAGGATAATTTCGTTCGAAAAACCTGTACTTTTCTTTGGCTGTTAAGTTCTGTAATATTCGTATTCTTTCTTCTAACTCAATTCTGTGGGTATTAATAATCTGAAGGTTTCTTAAAAATAAGACAGTGTGTTTTCCCATTATATCGAAATAGTCATCCCTCTTTATTCTGCAAAAGCAGGAGTTTTCAAGCATTGATATGGTTTCGTCAGAATTAGAAGCGTTCACAAATCCTTTAACATTCGTAAAAAACTCATTTTCCTGAACAAAAGAAGATGTCACCTCTTCGCCATTTTCATTATGGTAATGAGTTCTGATCAATCCGGAATTAAGAAAAAACAACTCGTTACAATGCATACCTTGTTCCAGTAATACTTTACCTTTTTCCATTTCCGTATATTTTACAGACTTTGACAATAGCTCCATTGCTTCTAGAGGTATTTCTAACTGCCCCTTAAGATTATTGATAAGCGGCAGAAAGTGAGGGTTTATAGAAGATCTCATTCTTATAAATTAATAACTTTTCTATATTTCCTATTAGTTACCAATGGCGCTGATAATCTGAAAGGACTAACAATAAAAATATCATTTTTATCAGAAATAACCAAGTGCCTGCTTAATTATATTTCAAGAATGCTTTTTAGTTTTACGGTTGCTTTCCCTCTATCATGATATTATTTTTAAAGCGAACCCCAATTAAGACTTTAGTATATTTACAAATCATTTTAAAACAAGAAAAATATTTAACAATTTCTACATTTTATGGATATTTCATACATCTTAAATCACCTTGGTGAGGAACGTGAAGAATATTACGGAGCTGTTGCGCCACCAGTGTTTCAAACAAGTAATTTTTGTTTTAAAACGGTGGCAGAAATGCGTGAAAAATTAAAGAGGGAATTAGAAACCCCTTTTTATTCAAGAGGTTTTAACCCCACTGTATCAGTTCTTAGAAAGAAGGTAGCAGCGCTGGAGCAGGCCGAAGATGCACTTGTTTTTTCCAGCGGAAGCGCTGCTGTTGCCGCTGCTGTAATGAGTGTTGTAAAGGCGGGGGATCATGTGGTTTGTGTTGAAAAATGCTATAGCTGGACCAATAATTTGTTAACCAAATACCTTTCGAAATATGGTGTTACCACCACGTTTATTGATGGTAAAGAATTGATAAATTTTGAGAATGCCATACAAGCAAACACTAAATTAATTTACCTGGAAAGCCCTAATTCATTAACGTTTGAGGTGCAGGACATTGCTGCGGTTGCGGCACTTGCCAGATCAAAAAACATTTGCACCATCATTGATAACAGTTATAGCTCACCCATTAATCAACAGCCCATCACCTTTGGGATTGATATGGTTATACACTCGGCCACTAAATATTTGAACGGACACAGTGATGTGGTTGCAGGTGTGGTATGTGGAACAAAAGAGCGTATAATGAAAATGATGGCAGAAGAATACATGACCATTGGTAGCATTATTTCCGCACAGGACGCTGCATTGATCTTACGCGGATTAAGAACACTCGAGCTTAGGGTAAACAGAAGCGCTGAAACCACTGAAAAGATCATTTCTTTCTTAGAAAATCATCCTAAAATAAAACAGATCAATTATCCCTTCCTATCTACAAACCCGCAATTAAATTTAGCCAAAAAACAAATGAAACAAGGTGGAGCTTTGTTTTCGATTGTTTTGAATGCTGAAAAAACAGAACAGATCGAAAAATTTTGTGATAACCTGAAACGTTTTCTTATGGCCACTTCCTGGGGAGGCTACGAATCTCTTATTTTTCCAATATGTGCTTTGGGGGCAAGTAAAAGTTTTGAAAATCCATTGCCATGGAATTTAATTCGTTTGTATATTGGATTGGAAGATGCGGATCTGTTGATTGAAGATTTGAAGCAGGCGTTTGATAAGATGTAATTTTTTTGCGAAAAATTCTATCCAAAATTATATAGTGAATCAATGAGAGTATTTACATCAATGGGATAATTCAGAGAACGTGATACTAAAACAACA
>JAZKBX010000108.1:0-6180 GCA_040388455.1 Bacteroidota bacterium | reverse complement strand
AAATAGAACATGAAACCATCTGGAATTGCAATATGCGAATAGGAAACGGGTTTCTGCAAACTTGTGGATAGCCGCCCCTGTATCTTTCTTCGGGCTGCTATTTTAAGGTAGCGGTTGGTAACGAATCTATAAACAAGGTTGGAAGGAAAAAGAAATCTCGGGGGTGTTTTCATTCGACCCGGAAACACTACAGAAGGAAAAATGGTGAAACAGAAATAACCAAAAAAATCAAGTTGTACCCAATTAGAAAAAAGGTCATAAGAGCCCATCAGTTTATACCTGTCCTGATAAATTTTAATGCGATCGCTGAATGCTGCCAGAAACACCTTTTGGTAACTGTTCCATTTGCGATAATTCATTTTATTATTCTTAAAATAGTCAGTAATCAGATCAGTAAGGTTAATGGATTGCTGACAAATAAATTCAATTCCCGGACTGAAAAGTGGGTCGATGAATGCTGCGGAATCACCAATTACAACAAGACCATCATTATACAACTGTTTGCTCAGATAAGGTAATTTCGACAAGTGTTTGATCGGACCTCTTGTGGCACCTTGTGTAATATGTTTTAACAATTCATCCTTTTCGAGATAATCGTTAAAGAACTTTTCAGCATCAGGAGTCCCCAATATATTTTTGTCGTAAACAACACCAATGCTGGTTGTATTGTTATTTAATACAATGTGCCACCACCAGCAGCCATGTCTTAAAAAATGGATGGTGCTTTGCGATTGTGGTCCTATTGCATTATTTTTCCAAACGTCACTTTGAAGTTTATCCCATTCATTGATTGGCCTTAGGTTTTCAAAATGGGCAAGAGAAGCTGCGGTATCAAAGGTTATATTATTATCTTGCCAGCCCATTTTTTTTCCAACGATACGTTCTGTTCCTGAAGCATCTATCAACCATGTTGCCCTGAATTCATCTTCTTTATCCTCATATTTAATGCGAACAAGGCTATTCAGTTTTTCATAGTTGAAGTCAATTATTTCTGCCGGTCTCCGTATTTCACAACCCATTTCGATCGCTTCTGCCAGAAGGTCTTCATCAAATTGCTGCCTGTTAAAATGATATCCGTTAGCTATACTTTTAAAGGAAGGTGAGGAAAATTCATCCGTTTTTTCGGGCTCGAAAGTGTTGTGTTCGTTAAATAAAAAACGCAGTCCAGCTTTTGGTATTTGTTTTTTTAAGATATGTTCTATTCCAAAGCGATTAAAAAAAAGGCCGGTCATTTCGGCACTGCTTTCTCCTACTTTATTAGGAAATATAATACTTCTCTCAATAATCAAAATAGTTAGGGCCGGAGTTTTTCTTTTTAAAGAAATGGCCATCACTGATCCAGCTATTCCGCCACCCAAAATAATTATATCATACCGTGGTATTTCAGTTTTCATTATCAACCGGTTCAGGATATTAAATAACTATTGAAATAAAATGTTGTAGCCATTGGCTTGTATAATTTTAATTTGCCCATTGTTTTTTTACAAGTGTTCAGGCGTTTTTTTTACGATGAAAAAACACAATTATTTTAATAGACCCCATACAGATATTGCACAAGTATGATAATAAATATAAGAAAACAGGTTAAAAGATTAAAGGTTTGGGTCCATAATTTACTATCGTTGTGTTTCTGAATTTTTATGAAGGAAATAAACCTCCAACTAATTATTATCAACATGAATAATAGAAAGCCATTGTTTTTCTCCATTAAATATCCCGACAGGAAAGAGAGCAGGTTTAAGGCATGAAGCACATACAAGGTGACCTTTGTGCCAAATACTGCCGGAAGACTCTTTACACGGTCTGTTTTGTCTCTCTCTATATCCGGAATGTCACGTATGATACTGCCGATCACAACCTGCAAACTTGTGAATATAAATAATCCCATGGTAAGCCCATGGTTGAAAACTCCAGCACCTACCAAAATTAGACTACCCCAGGCAAATCCAATGAAAATATTTTTTACTAAAAATATATTTTTAATTCGATTGTTTCTTCCATTGAAAGGGAAATTCAGAGAGTAAAGAACTCCCAGCAAACAAATGGATAAGAGCGTGATGATACGAAAGTCAGAAAGGAGATTCAGGGCTACGGGGAATGTAATGAATAGGAGTTGCGCAATAACAATAACGTGTAGTTTAATGCTAAAAAATCGTTTTATATTAAATCGAAAACTGTGTGTCTGGTCAATGAAATCATTAAACCTATAGATTAGAAATATACCACAAACACCACACCATTGTATAAGCAACAATTGTGATAGGTTCCACGTATGAGTAATAATGCTTCCCGCTAACAGAAGAGAATTGGAGGCAATAAAGAATAAATGTAAGGGCTTAAATTTTATTTCTGTTGACAAGGCTCCTGGTATTTTTAAAGTCGAAGCCATAAACGAAACGATGACATGGCTGCCTTAGAATTAATCTACAGCTTTTAATTTTGTATCAATATCTCCAACCACTTTTTTCTGTGCTTCGATCTCCGATTTTTTCTTGTCCTGTGCAGCTTTATTTTTTACAATATCGTCTTCAGCTCTTTTTATCTTTGCTTTGTAATCTTCAATATCGCTGTTGAGGCTTTTGTTTTCTTTTTCAAGGTCTTTTTGATTATCCTCTAATTTTGATTGTATTTTTTGAGCAGCTTTCAATTGTTCTTCCACAGCATTTTTAATGGCTTTTATTGCAAAATCCTTTACAATTTTTTCTGCTGTATTAAACTGATCTTTATGTTCCGATGAATTTAAAAACGCACCGCCCAAATCAAAAGCCACAATGAATGTAATTTCGGGATCACCTTTTTTACCATTCGCTTTGCCATAGATATCGATGGTATTAGGTCCCATTTCTTTTATCAATGCATTATCAATAAAAATTGCACCACCTTTTGAAGATCTTTTTCCATCATATTCTTTCATGAAAGATTTGAATTCATCTTCAGCATCATCAGGGTTAACGCCATAAAGTGTTACTACCAATGAATTATGACTTCCTTCGCCAATAGATTCGTTCGACTCTTTTACTTTTACTTTTTGCGCAAATCCGGAAAAGGATATGAATGCTGCAATTGCGAGTGTAAGGATTTTTTTCATGTTTTTTTATTTGGAATCAACAAGATACAACATTTATTCGGTAATAAAAACACCCGCATTTGATCATTATGCGACATTATTAATTTACCAACTACTTATAATATTTTAACTCCAAATTGCTTCCGTCAAATACTGCATAGCTATTGTAATTAACCCATTCACCAAGATTAATGTAACGGCTGGTATCAGATAGTTTTATGTTAAGTGGTAAATGGCGATGACCAAAAATGAAATAATCGATCTGTTCTTTTTTTAATTTCTCTTTAGCATAAACTACTAACCATTCATTTTCTTCACCAGTAAATTTTTCATCTGAAGGAGCATTTTTTAAACGACTTTTATTCGACCAGTAATTTGCCATACTCAAAGCAAAATTTGGATGCAATCGTGCGAAGAGCCATTGACAAACAGGGTTGGCAAATATTTTTTTAATCAACTTATACCCTTTGTCTCCAGGGCCTAATCCGTCACCGTGACCTAAATAAAAATTCTTTCCGTTGTATTGTCGCGTAATTGGTTCGCGATAAATAGTGACTCCTAATTCTTTTGGTAAATAATCAAACATCCACATGTCGTGATTGCCTGTAAATAAAATCACAGGAATGCCCGAATCACTTATTTCAGCAATTTTGCCGAGCAAACGTACAAAGCCTTTTGGTACAGTATGTTTATATTCAAACCAAAAATCGAACAGGTCGCCCATCAGATAAATTTCCTGAGCATCATGTTTGATCTCGTCCAGCCATTTAACAATAAGCTTTTCACGGATCAAACTTTTTTCATAGCTAGGTACGCCTAAATGAAAATCGGATGCAAAATATATTTTTTTGTTTGGGTTCAATTTTTTTCTTTTTACGTCATTGCGAAGGAGTTTTGTGCGACTGAAGCAATCTCAATGATGGTGAGATCGCTCGTTATTTCAAAAAATGAAAAAACTCGCAATGACCCTTTCGCATTCGGGTTGTTAATCTAAAAACTTCTTACCATATCAAATGGATTCAACAAATTCAAATTTAATGTAAATCGTATTGTTTCCAGATATTCCAGATCATTAGCTTTTTCATAGTCTTTAAAATCTTTAGACATTAATATTGGCAAATAAATTTCAAAAACATCTTTCATAAGGGAAATGCAAACCCCCGAATTATACAATACCTGTTCATTGTTTAATCCACTATCGGCAGTTGTCCCTATGTCGGCATAGATCTTCAAAGGCAATTTTAAATTTCCTATTGATGATTTTATATTCACTGCCGTTAACCATTTTGAGGACTGTCCTATTGTAGAATAATATTTGAATCCTCCATCAGTTTCAGTAAACTGATTTGCAAGAATGCCCGAGGTTTCGCTGCGCCCAAGAAAAATATTATCATATAAATAATCTTGGTAGCCTCTTTGTCCGCTTAAACGGAAGCGATAAGGACCGGCACCATTTTCTGTTGTACCAATAAATGTACCTGCAAAAAAGCGAACATCAACGCCTTTATTTTTTTTCTTAAAGTTGTAAGAATAGTTTGCAGTTAATGATATTTTGATCATTTTTTCAATGATCGTTTTTGATTCAAAAACCCTTTCACCGCCACCTTGTATGTTTACAAGAATATTAAGTGGTTGTATTGCATCCGATTTTGAAAGTCGGTATGAAAGATCATGAAAATTCAAATATATTGGATCACGGGAATAGGTGGGAGGATTAACCTCATAATTTCCTTTATAATAATCTTTAAAAATACTAATGTTACGATAGCGTAAAGTCTGCTTATATGGGCTTCTTGCGTACTTCTTTTTAAATTCAATAGTTAACTCCGGTGCAACCTTATTAAAATTCAGATCCGTTGGGTGATTGATATAGGAGTAACGCGTAGTTGTTGCACCAAACGTAACACGCTGAAACAAACTACTATTTGGAAAGGTGTTAACCGCTACCCGTCCATAGCCTGCAAAATCTTTTGTGCTGTAGCTTAACATGGGCATCAACTCAAATTCAAATTTCTTTTGAGGAGTTATATTATTATAAAAAGCAAAACCGAACATCCATTTATTATAATTGTTCCATCCTGCAACAGGTGTAAAATAAAGTTGAGTTTTATCAGGATTATCAAGACTAGCCAGGAATTGGAATTTTAAAGGCTCTACTTTTTTAAAAACGCCTTTGGTCCGGATCGTATTGTTATTTCTATTGATCTCAGGCATATCCTCCACAAAATCAATTTTAAAATGATCAACATCCTGCGCAGGGAAGTTTAGTGTTTTTTTGCCATCAAAACCGTCAGAATTGATTTCACCTACTACTTTTTTATCTTTTATTCCCTGAATAAAAATAGGTCCTTTTATATCCCCGGTATTTTTTACTTCGATATCCCAGGTACTATCAGCTTTTTTTTCGCAGTCAACAATTTTATAATCTAACTTTTTTGTGGAGTTGATCAGTTCATCAAAGAACCAACCCAGATCTTTTCCGGTTGATTGCTCGAGTACTTTTCTCAGATCCGATGGTTGCGGATGTTTGAAGTGCCACTCATCAAAATAGCGTTGCATTGCTTTGTCCATTTCTTTTTCACCAATGGTCGCCATTAAATAATCAAATACAATTGCCGTTTTAGAATATACAATTCCACCATAATTTATTTCGCTATAATCATAAGCAGGAAGTTCAATTGGCTGATCCTGATTTTTAACTGCGGAAATCAAATAAGATAATTCATATTGTGATTTATGTTTATAACGCGACATGTCAAATATTTTTCCAACTGCATTGTCAGCATTGGCCCCGATCAGTTTTCTTTCAGGGTATTTTGTTTGAATATAACGAAGCTCATTAAAAGAATTGATGCCTTCATCCATCCATGGGTGAGCGCGCTCATTGGTCCCTAGCATTCCATAAAACCAGTTGTGCCCTACTTCATGTGTTATCACTACATCTAGCTGAAACGCGTTCCCCGAGCTGCCGATAACGGTAATATTAGGATATTCCATGCCGCCACCGGCACTGATGGTACCATCTACAGCAGTGCAATGGTTATAGGGGTAATCACCGTTCCATAGCGAATAATAATAGATGGCATCATTCATATATTGAATACTCTTTTTCC
>JAZKBX010000107.1:15673-18874 GCA_040388455.1 Bacteroidota bacterium | reverse complement strand
CCTGACACAAAAGATTCTGTAATAACAAAAGTGAATTTTGTATCACGCGCTATCAGCAATAATACACGCTCTTTTAGTGTTGAAGTTTTATTGGATGAAAAAAATGAATATCACCCCAATATGGTAGCGAAATTGAATATCAATGATTACCAATCACAGCAACCTGTTATCGTTATTTCAGTTAAAACAATTCAAAAGGATGAAACGAATGCATCATTTGTATATGTTGCGGAAAATAATATTGCAAAAAAACGCATTGTTACAATAGGTAAAGAATATAACGGAAAGACTGAGATCATAAGCGGATTAAAAGAGAGTGATATACTGATAACCGCAGGTTATGATGTGGTGAATGATGGCGATATAATACAATATAAAAAATAAAACATTTACTTCTAAGGCGCAGAAACGCTAAGGAATATACAAAAAACACTAATAATGGCTTTGCGCCTCCGCTTCTTTGCGGTAAAAAAAATATAAAATGAATTTCAAAGAATTTAAACTATCGAGTTGGGCAATTGATAATAAAATAAGTGTGTATGTACTTACTCTTATTATTACAATTACTGGTCTATTATCTTACAACAGCATTCCTAAAGAAAGCTTTCCTGATATTGTGGTACCTACCATTTATATAAATACCGTTTATGTAGGTAACTCACCTGTCAATATCGAAAACCTGGTTACAAAACCGATCGAAAAACAATTAAAATCGATCTCCGGGGTAAAAAAACTTAACTCCACTTCCTTACAGGACGTATCGGTTATCATGGTTGAATTTAATACCAATGTAGATGTCCCTTTAGCGAAACAAAAAGTAAAAGATGCAGTAGATAAAGCAGCTACTGACCTTCCGAAAGACTTAACACGGCTGCCAAATGTAATGGAAGTCTCCTTTTCCGATTTACCGATCATGTATGTAAATCTTGCCGGAGAAATGGATCTGAATAAATTAAAAAAATATGCTGATGAGCTGAAGGACCGGATCGAAGGCATGAAGCAGATCTCTAAAGTAGTAATGGTTGGTGACCTGGAACGTGAAATTCAAATTAATGTGGACATGTATAAAATGCAGGCTGCAACGCTTTCTTTGGGTGATATTGAACGCGCCATAAAATCTGAAAACATTAATATTTCCGGAGGTTTGGTACCTATGGATGGGATGAAACGGAATCTTACCATTCAGGCTGAATTCAAATCAATTGAAGAAATAAAAAATCTGAATATTAATTCTCCAACCGGAGCAAAATTGCATTTGAAGGATATTGCTGAAGTAAAAGACGGTAACAAGGAACAACAAAGCTATGCACGACTTGAAGGCAAAAATGTAATTACTCTTAATATCGTAAAGCGTACAGGAGAAAATTTAATTGAAGCATCGGATAAAATTGAAGAAACAATTAAAAGCATGCAGGAGTCTAAAGAACTTCCTGATGAATTAAAAGTAACTGTTACAGGTAATCAATCAGACAAAACACGAAGCACTTTACATGATCTGATCAATACCATTATTATTGGATTTATATTGGTAACATTTATTCTCATGTTCTTTATGGGTGTTACCAATGCCATATTTGTAGCATCATCTGTACCGCTTTCTATGTTTATTGCCTTTATGGTAATGCCCTGGCTTGGCGGAATTTTTGGTTTCAGCTACACCATGAATATGATCGTATTATTTGCATTTTTACTTGCATTAGGTATTGTTGTGGATGATGCCATTGTGGTAATTGAAAACACACACCGGCTTTTTGAAAACGGCAAACGGGATATTAAAATAGCCGCTAAGATGGCCACAGGTGAAGTGTTTTTGCCGGTATTAAGCGGAACCCTTACCACACTTGCTCCATTTGTTCCATTACTTTTTTGGAATGGAATTATTGGTAAGTTCATGTTTTACCTGCCCATCACCTTAATAATTACTTTATTAGCCTCCTTATTAGTTGCATACGTTATCAATCCTGTATTTGCGGTTGATTTTATGAAACCGCATACCGATGAAAATAAAAAAGCAAAATGGACACGTGGAACAAGTATTACAACTTTTATTTTAACACTCCTAAGCACAATACTTCACCTTTCGGGCCATCCTGCAATAGCTAACCTGACACTGTTTATTTTAGCTTTTTATTTAATAAATACATTTTTCTTACACCGTGTAATTGAAAAGTTCCAAACAAAAGTATGGCCGGCATTTCAGGCCCGTTATACCAGGTTTTTATTACGCTTCTTAAAACGTCCATGGATGGCGCTTTTCGGAACATTATTGTTATTTGTTTTTACATTGGTGTTTTTTGCAATACGCAGCCCTAAGGTTGTTTTCTTTCCTCAAGGTGATCCAAATTTTGTTTATGTATATGTAAAACTCCCTGTAGGAACAGATCCTGCTACTACAAACAAAGTAATGTTGCAGGTAGAAAGCAAAATAAATGAAGTGCTTGGAGATTCGAATAAAATAGTAAGTTCAATAATAACCAACGTTACAAAACAAACAACAGACCCTCAGGATCAGGATCAGAGCGATTATCCTAATAGAGGTAAAGTTGCCATTTCATTTGTAACGTTTGAGGCAAGAGAAGGTAAATCTACGAGTGAGTATTTATTGGCATTGCAAAATTTAAAATGGAATATCCCCGGTGTTGACATTACAGTTTCTAAAGAACAAGCAGGACCGCCAGTTTCCAAGCCTATTAATATTGAAATACGTGGGGACGATTTTGATCAAATAGTTAATAATGCGAACCGCCTAAAAAGATTTCTTGATAATCAAAAAATTGCAGGAGTTGCAAATCTGAAATCGGATTTTGAAAGTAATAAACCGGAAATAGTTTTTAATATCGATCGCGAACGTGCCAACAGGGAAGCTGTTTCAACCGGACAGATAGGCATGGAAATCCGCAATGCCGTGTTTGGTGCGGAAGTGAGCAAATTCCGTGATGCAAATGATGAATACCCGATACAACTCCGTTATCAATATGATCAGCGAAATAATATTGAAGCGCTGCGCAACTTAAAGATCACATTCCGCGATATGAATATGGGTGGCGCTATCCGCAGCATTCCATTGTCGGCATTCTGCGATATTCAATATAGCAATACCTATGGTGGTATTAAACGTAAGATGCAAAAGCGTGTAATTACTTTGTCTTCCAATGCTTCCGCAGGATACAATGAAAATGAAGTGGTAGCCCGTGTACAAAA
>JAZKBX010000107.1:0-15573 GCA_040388455.1 Bacteroidota bacterium | reverse complement strand
CTTCCAATGCTTCCGCAGGATACAATGAAAATGAAGTGGTAGCCCGTGTACAAAAAGCAATGAAAAACTTTAAACCACAGGGCCAGGTCGAAATAGCATTTACAGGCCAACAGGAAGAGCAAAAAGAAACAGGAGCATTCCTTGGTACAGCACTGATGATCTCATTTGGTTTAATTTTATTAATCTTAGTAACTCAATTTAATTCGATTGGTAAACCATTTATTATTTTAACAGAAATATTTTTTAGTATTATCGGTGTATTGCTTGGTACCGCTATCTTTAAAATGGATATGAGTATTGTAATGACAGGTGTTGGAATTATTGCTTTAGCCGGGGTAGTAGTGCGGAATGGTATATTGCTCGTAGAGTTTGCAGAAGTATCACGAGCCAATGGAATGAGTTTATGGGATGCAACAGTTGAAGCAGGCCGTACTCGTATGACTCCGGTAATCTTAACCGCAACAGCTGCTATACTTGGTTTGCTTCCTTTAGCGGTTGGTTTTAATATTGATTTTGAAACCTTATTTGCACACGGCAAACCGAACATCTATATCGGAGGCGATAGCGTTGTGTTTTGGGGCCCTTTATCATGGACAATGATTTTCGGGTTGACGTTTGCAACATTCTTAACATTGTTATTAGTACCTGCAATGTACCTGATAGCAGAGCGTTTGAAACGTAAATCAGAAATTATTTTAAAACATTTTGGTTTGCCGAATGCAATAATGTACATCCCATTTTTTATCCTTGTTTGCCGGTTGATACTAAGGTTGCAAGGTAAAAAATTAGAGTATGGTAATTTGGATTATTAGTTAAGGCTTCTCTTAAAGAATAGACAGGACGCTGATAACGCAGATTGTTTATGATTAAATATGATTTTTCATTATAACTAAAAAAGCTGTTTCCAAAATTTTGGAAACAGCTTTTTTAATTCGAATAATCTCAATCAAAAAAATCTACAAAAACTCATTTGCTAAATTTGCAAGCTCTGAACGTTCTCCTTTTTCAAGTGTAATATGTGCGTATAATTTTTGATTTTTCAACCTGTCAATCAAGTATGACAAACCATTACTTTGTGTATCTAAATATGGCGTATCAATTTGATAGATGTCACCCGTAAAAATTATTTTTGTGTTTTCTCCTGCACGTGAAATAATAGTTTTTACTTCATGAGGAGTAAGATTTTGAGCTTCATCAACAATAAAAAAGACATTTGATAAACTACGCCCCCTGATATATGCCAATGGACAAACAACCAATTTCTCATTTTCCACCATTTCAGTGATCTGCTTGTATTCACGATCCTTTTCGGTAAACAGTCCTTTAATATATTTCAAATTATCCCATAAAGGCTCCATGTATGGGTTTAACTTGGATTTAATATCTCCCGGCAAGTAACCAATATCTTTATTAGACAAAGGAACTACAGGACGGGCTAAATAGATCTGATGAAAATTTCTGCGTTGCTCCAATGCTCCGGCCAACGATAGCAATGTTTTTCCTGTTCCGGCAACACCCTGAAGAGTCACTAATTTAATTTCAGGATTAAGTATTGCATCCAAAGCAAAAGCTTGCTCAGCATTCTGAGGACTAATACCAAGTGCGCTTACTTTTTTAATTCGCTCTATATTATCTTTAACAGGGCTGTAGGTCGCAAGCACTGATTTAGCAGCATTTTTTAAAATAAAAAAATGATTGGATGGTGGTTTTTGTTTTTTTAATAAGGCAGATGTTTCGCAAAATCCTTTCTCATAGATCTCATTTATAATTTCGAGAGGAACTTTCTCCATTTCACTACAACCAGTATATAGTTCGCTAACATCTTTTATTTTTCCGGTTTCATAATCTTCCGCGATCAAATTAAGCGACTTTGCTTTGATCCGAAGATTGATGTCCTTGGTAACCATTACCACTTTATGTTTTGGATATTGTTCCGAAACATACAGTGCGGTATTTAATATACGATGATCGGCCTTTTTCTCACCAAAAACTTGCTCAGCATCAATTGTGGAACCCTGATGCATTTCAATTTTTATCATCCCATGGCCCTTGCCATTAATAGGGATCCAATCCTGCAACGTATTACCTTCCGAAATTTTATCTATGTATCGCGAAAACTCTCGGGCTGCAAAATTTTTGGTGTCATTTCCCTTTTTGAAATTATCCAGTTCTTCTAAAACAGTTATGGGAATCACTACATCATGCTCATGGAAACTTTTGGCAGCCATATGGTCATAAATAATTACAGATGTATCAAGAACAAAGATCTTTTTTTCTTTCACCATTATATATCGTTTTTATTAAATGTTTCGATAAAACTATAAAAACAAAAAGCACATTTTAAGAACTGTCAATAAAGTAATGAACAAAAAATTGTTTAAAGTATTTCTTTTGCAAGTTTAACGCAAACAAAACAAGGATGTTTCAACGAAATTTTTTTAATCAAAATTGTTTATTTTTTGTTAGTTTAAAAACGACTTTAAAATTGTTTAAAAAATAATTTAAATTGTATTTTTAATTGTATTACCTTAATAATGACCTGATAATGGATTTATTGTTTAATAATAAAAAAAATAAATTCCCATTTCCATATCTCGATAACGTGTTTTATACCGGATAAATTATTGCTCGACATCATTTAATTAATATTTGTCTAAATAAAGCAATACCTCATTTATATAATTGTAAAAACAGTAACTTTGTGAATCAAATTTTGGTTATATAAAAAGAAATACCTAAAATTGATGTCGAAAATTAAACTAAATAATTTTACATGCCAGTAGCAGTAAGTTCGCCCATCGATTTTTTACCAATTGCATTAATGTTTATGGTAGCTCTTGGATTTGTTGCTACTACAATGTTTGTAACGCATAAACTAGGCCCTTCACGGAAAACTAAAATTAAATCTGCAACCTTCGAATGTGGTATCGAACCGGAAGGAAATGCACGTGTTCCTTTCTCCATTAAATATTTTCTGGTAGCTATTTTATTTGTTTTGTTTGATGTGGAAGTAATATTTATGTATCCCTGGGCAGTAAATTTCAAAACTCTTGGATTAGTTGGCTTCTTGGAAATGTTAACATTTGTTGCTTTTTTATTAGTGGGCTTTTATTATATCCTTAAAAAGGGTGCATTAAAGTGGGAATAAGGGTTACAGACAAGTAAGAAAAACGAATTTACGAATCTGTTTGACCCCTGGTCAATAATTAAAACAAAAATGGGTATAATCGAAAAATCGAAAATTGATATTGTTACAGCACCTCAAGGAATTGAAGGCCCTGGCTTTTTTGCAACCAGGATCGATAAAGTTGTAGGGATGGCACGTGCAAATTCATTATGGCCTTTGCCTTTTGCAACTTCTTGTTGTGGAATTGAGTTTATGGCAACAATGGCATCAACCTACGATTTAGGACGCTTTGGTTCTGAACGTTTGAGCTTTTCTCCTCGTCAGGCAGATCTATTAATGGTAATGGGAACCATCGCTAAAAAAATGGGACCAGTATTACGCCAGGTATATGAGCAAATGGCAGAACCTAAATGGGTATTGTCAATGGGAGCTTGTGCTTCCAGTGGTGGTATATTTGATACCTATAGCGTGTTACAGGGTATTGATAGAATTATTCCTGTTGATGTATATGTTCCAGGCTGTCCTCCCCGTCCGGAGCAGGTTTTGGATGGCATCATGCAAATACAAAAATTAGTAGAAAACGAATCCATCAGACGCAGAGATACTCCCGAGTATAAAGAGATGCTGGCTAAATACGGAATGGAATAGATGGACAAAGAAATGCTATTAACAACAGTTCAGGATAAACTAAAAGCCCAATTTGGTGAAGGAATAATTTCATCTGAACTACTTTACGATTACCCTGTTTTTACTATTAAAAGCGACCTTATTTGTGATGTTGTAAGATTTCTTTACAATGATGATGAACTCGCTTTTCAATATTTAACAACCCTTGCAGGGATCCATTATCCTGATAACAAAGGACAGGAACTTGGTATAATGTACCAATTACACAACTTACCAAAGAATTTAAGGATCAGAATAAAAATAGCTGTAAGTATCAATCATCCTGTTGTTCCTTCCATTACGCCTGTGTTTTCGGCTGCTAACTGGATGGAGCGTCAGGAATTCGACTTTTTTGGTATCATTTTCAGCGGACATCCGAATTTGAAACGTATCTTAAATATGGATGAAATGACGTATCATCCAATGCGCAAGGAATATCCACTTGAAGATGGAACACGTGAAGATAAAGATGATAAAATGTTTGGAAGATAATTTCTTTCTTTAATTTTTGAATTTTGACTTAAACACTTTGAATTTTAAAATAAATGAGTTCTAAAAATAAAATAGAAAAATTAAAAACGGACAATAGCTCTCCCTCCATCATTGAGGGTTGCGAAAAGCCGGATGAATTTTCCACACTCAACCTCGGACCTACACATCCCGCTACGCACGGTATTTTCCAGAACGTGTTAAAAATGGATGGAGAGATCGTGATGGATTCTGAATCTACCATCGGATATATCCATCGTGCATTTGAAAAAATTGCAGAACATAAACCCTATTATCAATTCACACCTATAACTGACCGTTTAAATTACTGCTCCTCCCCTATCAATAATATGGGATGGCACATGGCAGTTGAAAAGCTCGTTGGTATTGAAATACCAAAGCGTGTTCAATATTTACGTGTTATCATTATGGAACTGGCACGTATTTCCGATCATATAATTTGTAACAGCGTTATCGGTGTTGATACAGGCGCTATGACAGGCTTTTTATATATTTTCCAGATGCGGGAACGTATTTACGAAATTTATGAAGAACTATGTGGTGCTCGTTTAACAACAAACATTGGCCGTATAGGAGGTCTTGAAAGAGATTTCACACCTAAAGCATGGAGCTTGATTGATAAATTTTTAGTTGACTTCCCTCCTGCTCTGAAAGAATTTGAAAACCTGTTAATGCGTAACCGTATTTTTATGGATCGCACTATTGGTTGCGGACCTATATCTGCCGAAAGAGCTTTAAATTACAGCTTTTCAGGACCAAACCTGCGTGCAGCAGGAGTTGATTATGATGTACGCGTGATGAATCCTTATTGTTCATACGAAGAGTTTGATTTCATTATTCCTGTTGGCTTAAATGGCGATACTTATGATCGTTTCATGGTTCGTGAAGGCGAGATGTGGGAAAGTGTAAAGATCATTCAACAGGCAATTGAAAAAGTTAAGAAAGAGCCTGCAGGAGTTTTCCATGCTGATGTTCCTGAGTTTTACCTTCCTCCAAAAGAAGAAGTATATAACAATATGGAAGCATTGATCTATCACTTTAAAATTGTGATGGGAGAAACAAAAATACCGAAAGGTGAAATATATCAAGCTGTTGAAGGTGGCAATGGAGAATTAGGTTATTATATAATCAGTGACGGTGGCAGAGCACCTTACCGTGTTCACATCCGCAGACCATGCTTTATTTATTACCAGGCCTATGCCGAAATGATAAAAGGAGGAATGCTTTCAGATGCTATCCTTACTATGAGCAGTATGAATGTAATTGCAGGAGAATTAGACGCGTAAACAAATAAAAATACCATGTTATGAAATTAAAAAACAGTCTTTTTACCACAGTATTTTTATGTTGTATTGCCATTGCATCAGTTGCTCAGTTTCCTTACCGTTGTAAGGTTACAGACATAGAAAAACTTAAAAAAGGTGAAGTGGTGATTGCGATAAGTGATGATCAGGAAAATAATAAAATAGTAGAGGAGATTATGGCTTCTAACTGGACAACAGGCAAGTACAAAGTAATTAAATCGTCCGAGTTAGAAAGTTATTTGAAATCAAATCCCCAAAATTTTGTAATAACCTATCTTAAAAATCAAAGTTCAAGAACGTATACAGGAGCAGCAGCCTCTGCTGCAAGATCGGCAGATCCTAACAGGAATAAAGCTTTGGATAAGCCGACTAGAACTAAAACGGTTTTATATAAAGATGTTTTATTATTATTGGCCGATGTGAAAAATGTAAAAAAGATAGAACAGGGAAATGCAATGTTTAAATGTTTTATGGATGAGGAATTGGAATTTATTGACCAAACTGCTGAATTTACAAGACAAATTTCTGTGATGAACAATTTATTCATACTTCCGGGATTAAAGGATGATCAACTTGGTTTTCTT
Organism: Bacteroidota bacterium; assembly: GCA_040388455.1. Lineage (GTDB taxonomy): Bacteria > Bacteroidota > Bacteroidia > 2-12-FULL-35-15 > 2-12-FULL-35-15 > 2-12-FULL-35-15. The sequence continues at coordinate 9,382 of JAZKBX010000107.1, read as the reverse complement.
AAAATGATTAGGAACTACCCAACAGCAGATCCTAAAAAAATTATCACTAAAGAGTTGTGGATAGCAGAAAGTGATGTTGAAAAGGATGAAGCAAAAATGAATAAAGCGTATCCTTACAAGTATAAAATGGTGACAAAGGAAGCGATAGCAGAGGCTATAAATTCAAAGAAAAAGGATGTTGTTTATTTATCTTATGTAGTAGCAAGCGAAACAATAGAAGAAGGCACTATTAAAATAGGTGCTTCAAAAGCAAGAGCAGCTTCAGGTTTATATTTAATTCAGGATGCTGAAAACAACCAGATATTAATGCTTTTAAGCGCTACAACAAAAGTAGATCATAGATATTTGGAGGCGATTAAAAGTGCGGCATCAAAAGCTAAATAAAGCAATAATAAGAAGTTTAAACGAGTAGTAATGAAATAATAAAAGGATGAATGCTTTCAGATGCTATCCTTACCATGAAAAGTATGAATGTAATTGCAGGAGAATTAGACGCATAATTTTTAATTAAAAAAAAACAATATGAAAACAACATTTAAATTAGTAGGTCTGGCACTTATAATTCTGCTTTCTGCCTGTGGCTCCAGCGATATTACTGTATTAAAAAGAAAATACAATACAGGCTATTATGTTAGTTTGGGTAATGAAAAATTTGAAAAAAACACTTCTAATTTAGCTATTTTAAAACCTCACAACAATATACCCAGCACCCCGATACAAAAAAAAGAAACAGGTTTTGATGAGACTACTACTGCAAATACACAACAAAATGATGTCAATTATCCTCTGACCGCAGGTAATGATGATAAGTTATACATTTCTTCTGAGAATAAAACGAAAAACGTTGAATCTGTTAAATCAACACCGACTCAAGGTATAGAACTAAATATTACCCCCGTTAATGATCTAAAATTAAAAAAAGGACAGGTCTCTAAAGTCAATAAAAAAATCAACAAACTAAAAGCTAAAGCAATTGATGATGAAACCATACTCCTGGTTATTCTTTCAATTTTTCCAATTTTAGCTTTAATAGCTATATATATTAAAGATGGTAAAAAAATCACTTTAAATTTTTGGGTTGACCTGCTTTTACATTTAACTGTAATTGGATATATAATTTTTGCACTATTAGTGGTTTTAGATATAGTAAGTTTAGCATGACATAGTGAAGTGCCCAAATAAATTGAACGCAAACATTTGATGAGTTTTACCATTTTAAAATTATTTTTTGAACAGGTAACCGCATTTTTTTAAAATACAACATGTCAAAAGAAATAAAATTTAACGAAGAAACGCTCGCACTGGTTCATAAGTTAATGAACCGCTACCCTGAAGGCAAGCACAAATCAGCCTTACTGCCGATCTTACATATTGCTCAGGCAGAGTTTGACGGATGGTTAAGTCCGGCAACCATGGATTATGTAGCATCTATTCTTAATATCCAATCTATTGAAGTATATGAAGTAGCTTCATTTTACTCGATGTATAATTTAAAACCTGTTGGAAAGTGTTTGTTGGAAGTATGCCGCACATCATCATGCTGGGTGCGTGGTGCAGAAGATGTAGTAAAACATTTGGAAAAACGTCTTGGAATAAAAGAAGGCGAAACAACTGCCGATGGAATGTTTACCATCAAAACTGTTGAATGTTTAGGAAGCTGCGGAAGTGCTCCATTATTGCAATGCGGAGCATCGTATCACGAAAATTTAACATTCGAAAAAGTAGATGCGCTGATTGAAACTTACCGTGCGGAAGGAAAAAGAAAGAGTTATACCGATTTAGATTATAAAAACACATTGTAATAAAAAATCCTCCCCCCTCTCCAAATGGAGAGGGGCCAGGGGTGAGGTAAAATGGGCAAGAAATTATTATTAGAACACATTAACGTTCCGGGTATTGAAACACTCGAAGTCTATCGCCAGAAAGGTGGTTATGCTTCAGTGGAAAAAGCCCTAAAAACAATGACTCCGAATGATGTTGTTGAAGAGGTTAAAAAATCCGGATTAAGAGGCCGTGGTGGTGCGGGGTTCCCAACCGGAATGAAATGGAGTTTTCTTTTCAAGCCCGAAGGTGTCGAGCGTTACCTTGTTTGTAATGCCGATGAATCGGAGCCGGGAACATTTAAAGATCGTTTTTTAATGGAGCATATCCCTCACAGTTTAATTGAGGGAATGATCACATCCAGTTTTGCATTAGGTGCAAAAACATCATACATCTATATTCGTGGCGAATATTTTTACGTTGCTCGTATTCTGGAGAAAGCCATTGATGAAGCCTATGCTGCAGGTCTTTTAGGAAAAAATATTTTAGGAACCGATTTCTCACACGATTGTTATGTACAAGTTGGTGCAGGTGCTTATATCTGTGGAGAAGAAACAGCATTGCTTGAATCACTCGAAGGTAAAAGAGGTAACCCTCGTATCAAACCTCCATTCCCTGCAATAGCTGGTTTATACGGTTGTCCCACTGTTGTAAATAACGTAGAAACAATTGCAACCGTTTGTCCGATCATAAATATGGGTGGCGAAGAGTATGCAAAAATTGGCATCGGTAGAAGTACCGGAACCAAGCTGATCTCCGCATCCGGACATATTAATAAACCGGGAACTTACGAAATAGAATTAGGATTGCCCGTTGAAGAATTTATTTATTCAGAAGAATATTGCGGAGGTATTATCAACGGAAATAAGCTAAAAGCGGTTGTTGCCGGAGGTTCCTCAGTTCCTGTATTACCCGCTCATTTAATATTAAAAACCGAAAAAGGTGAACCTCGTTTAATGAGTTATGAATCTTTGAGTGAAGGGGGCTTTGTATCTGGCTCTATGCTTGGTTCTGGTGGATTTATTGTTTATGATGAAACAACCAGCATTGTAAAAAATCTATATACGTTCGCTCGTTTTTATCATCACGAAAGCTGCGGACAATGCTCCCCTTGCCGCGAAGGAACAGGATGGATGGAAAAGATCCTTCACCGTATTGTTGAAGGACATGGTAAATCAAGTGATATTGATTTGTTATGGGATATTCAAAGGAAAATTGAAGGAAATACTATTTGCCCTTTAGGTGATGCTGCTGCATGGCCTGTAGCAAGTGCTATCCGACACTTCCGTGCTGAATTTGAAGAATATATCAATCATCCGGAAAAAATAAAAGATATTAAACATTATTACAGTGTGCACCAGTTAGCAGGAGCATAATTGTAAATTGTAAAAGAAATAAAAATGGCAAAAGTAACGATAGACGGACAAACAATTGAGGTACCTGATGGAACTACCATCCTACAAGCTGCCCGAATGATTGTTGATGATAAAAACTATACAGGGGTTAACATTGCTCCTCCAACAATGTGTTACCATTCAAAATTAAAAACCAGTGGTGGATACTGTCGTACCTGCGTTGTAAAAGTTACAAAAGGTTCTGAAAAAGATCCCCGCCCAATGCCTAAACCTGTTGCATCTTGCAGAACAACAGTAATGGATGGAATGGAAGTGGTAAACTTAACATCACCGGAAGTATTAGAATCCCGTAAAGCAGTTGTTGAATTTTTATTGATCAACCATCCTCTTGATTGCCCTATCTGTGATCAGGCTGGAGAATGCCACTTACAGGACTTAGGTTATGAGCACGGTTTAGCAAAAACCCGTTACGATTTTAAACGTAGAACATTCAACCTGATTGACATCGGGCCTTATATAAAACTACACATGACACGCTGTATCATGTGTTTCCGTTGCATTAAAGTGGCTGATCAGATCACTGATGGTCGTTACCAGGGAATGCTTTTCCGTGGTGATGCTTCTGAGATCAGCACGTATATTGCAAAAGCGATCGATAATGATTTCTCTGGAAATGTAATTGATGTGTGCCCTGTGGGAGCATTAACAGATAGAACTTTCCGATTTAAAAGCCGTGTATGGTTTACTAAACCAATGGATGCGCACCGTAACTGTACAAAATGTAAAGGAAAAGTATCTATTTGGCTTAAAGCCGATGAAGTATTGCGTGTTACAGGCCGTAAGGATCAATGGGGTGAAGTACAGGATTGGATCTGTAACGAATGTCGTTTCGAGAAAAAAGATGTACACGATTGGGTTATCGAAGGACCTACCCATATCGACCGTCATTCGGTGATCTCAGCAAATCATTACGAAAATCTATCAAGTTTGAAATTAGATATTGGTAAACAACAAAAACAGTTGAATAAAAAATAATTAATTAAACAGTACGTCAAAAGTCCCAATTATAGGGATTGGAGGAAGCTTATTTATGACATTATCATTTTTGATTTACAAAATTATTTTAGTAGTAGTTGTTTTTGCAGTTACACTTGTGGTTGCAATGTACAGCACGTATGCTGAGCGTAAAGTTGCAGCCTTTCTTCAGGACAGGATCGGGCCTAACAGAGCAGGGCCATTCGGTATTCTTCAACCATTGGCGGATGGTATAAAAATGTTTATGAAAGAAGAAGTGATACCGGGCGCTTCCAACAAAGCACTATTTATCATAGGACCATCTTTAGTACTCTTAACAGCTTGTATGACGGGTGTTGTAATTCCATGGGGTTCACCTTTAATTATTGATGGTACAGTATATCCTTTGCAGATCACAGATGTAAATATTGGTATACTTTATTTATTTGGCGTTATCTCCTTAGGTGTTTATGGAATAATGATAGGTGGCTGGGCATCAAACAATAAATATTCATTACTTGGTGCCATACGCGCTTCCTCTCAAATGATCAGTTATGAAGTAGCAATGGGATTGTCGATCATTGCATTGGTAATGACAACAGGCACATTGAGCTTAGGTCAAATTGCAGAGCAACAGCACGGCTGGCACTGGAATGTATTGGTTCAGCCTTTAGGATTTTTTATATTTATTATCTGCGCTTTCGCAGAAACCAATCGTGCGCCTTTTGATTTGCCGGAGTGTGAAACTGAATTGGTGGGTGGTTATCACACCGAGTACAGCTCAATGAAATTAGGGTTTTTCTTATTTGCAGAGTATATCAATATGTTTATTTCATCGGCCGTAATTGCTACATTTTATTTTGGCGGTTACAATATGCCTTTCATTGAACGCTTTGTTCAGGATCCCAATTGGTTGGCAATTTTAGGCGTTGTATTTTTATTCATGAAAATTGTATTTTTTATATTCGTTTTCATGTGGGTTCGATGGACCTTACCACGTTTCCGTTACGATCAATTAATGAATTTAGGTTGGAAAATATTGATACCTTTGTCGCTCTTAAACATTGTGATAACAGGTGCTGTAATGATGCGTGAAGAAATATTTCAATTGTTGTTTAAGTAAGATAAAAAAATGCAATTAACGAACAGATCAAAAGTTGTAGTTAAAAAAGAAATGACCTTATCTGAAAGGCTTTATATTCCTGCTATTTTCAGTGGGATGATAATTACCCTTAAACATCTTTTCAGAAAAAAAGTAACCATTCAATATCCAGAGCAAACACGTGAGGTTAGCAAGATCTGGCGCGGACAACATATTTTGAAACGCGATGAAATTGGTGCTGAACGTTGTACTGCTTGCGGTTTATGTGCTGTTGCCTGCCCCGCAGAAGCCATTACAATGGTTGCTGCTGAACGCAAACCTGGAGAAGAGCATTTATATCGTGAAGAAAAATATGCAGCTACATACGAAATTAATATGTTGCGTTGTATCTTCTGTGGCGATTGTGAAGAAGCTTGCCCGAAAGAAGCAATTTTTTTAACGGACAGAAAAGTAGAGAGTCTTTATACAAGAGCTGAATTGGTTTATGGTAAAGATATATTGGTAGAAGCTCTTGAAAAAGATAAACGTGTGGATGTAACCGTTCGGGAAACTCCTGAGGTTGCTGAATTTAAAGCACACAAAGAATTTGGTCACAATACAGTATTTGATAAGAAAAAATAATTAGCTGATGGTTGTTAGTTGATGCTTCATTCAGCTTCTAACAACCAACAACTAACAACCAATAACAAATTTATGATTACAACATATTTATTTTATTTTCTATCCTTTCTCGCCATTATGTTTGCATTAATGGTAGTGTTTTCTAAAAACCCTGTTCACAGTGTACTCTATTTAGTTCTTACTTTTTTCACAATTGCTGGTCATTATGTTTTGCTGAATGCCCAGTTTTTAGCTGCTGTTCACATCATTGTTTACGCAGGGGCCATTATGGTGCTTTTCCTTTTTGTGATCATGCTTTTAAATCTTAATAAAGAAACAGAGCCGCATAAAAGTGTATGGCTTAAAGCTTCTGCAGCTGTTGCTTCTGGCCTATTGTTGGTTGTGTTAGTTGGTTCTTTAAAAAGTGCAGAAACAATTGTTGCTACAAATACTTTTGACGCCAATATCGGACTGATCGAAAATTTAGGTAAAGTGTTGTTTAGCGAGTTTTTGTTGCCATTTGAAGTGTCTTCCGTATTATTATTAGTAGCAATGGTAGGTGCAGTGATGTTAGGAAAGAGAAGTATAAAGTAGACGTACTAAAAATTATTAGCAAAATAAGTTAAGATCAATTATTAAATAAAAAAACAAGATTTTAAGGTGAGCAAAATTAAGTCTAACATCTTGAATCTAATATCTAACATCTAAAATGAGCGCAATTCAAACAGTTCCTTTAAACTGGTATTTATTATTAAGCACGGTATTATTCACCATTGGTGTGTTAGGTGTGCTTTTCAGACGCAATGCCATCATTATTTTTATGTCAATAGAATTAATGTTGAATGCTGTGAATTTATTATTGGTTGCATTTTCAAGCTATCTATCGGATGCTAAAGGTCAAGTATTCGTTTTCTTTATCATGGCAGTTGCAGCAGCTGAAGTAGCAGTGGGGCTTGCTATTTTGATGATGGTGTATAGGAACACAAAATCATCAGATATTAATATTTTGAATAAATTGAAGTGGTAAAAAATAAGTGAACAACTACGCAATAGGCAATTTGCCAATTGTACATTTGCTTACTGAAAAATTAAAAAATTTATGATTAAATTAGTTTGGTTAGTTCCATTGCTTCCCTTGATCGGTTTTTTGATCATTGGATTATTCGGAAAAAAATTATCGAAAGGATTAGTAAGCATAATTGGTTGTGGCTCTATATTGGGAGCATTTGCAATATCATTGGGAATATTTTTCGAATTGATCGGCCAGGCTGAAAAATCAATTACCATTGATCTATTCAGTTGGATCAGCGCTGGAAAATTATCAATTCCTTTTTCTTTTTTAATTGACCCCCTATCTTCCTTATTTTTATTGATCATCACTGGTATCGGATTTTTAATTCACCTCTATTCAACCGGCTACATGAGCCACGATGAAGGCTTCTCCCGCTTCTTTGCGTATTTGAATTTGTTCATCTTTTTTATGTTGTTATTAGTACTGGGCTCAAACTACCTGATCATGTTTGTAGGCTGGGAAGGCGTTGGACTATGTTCTTATTTATTGATAGGCTTTTGGTTTAAAAACACTGCTTACAACAACGCTGCTAAAAAAGCTTTTGTAATGAACCGTATTGGTGACTTAGGCTTTTTATTAGGTATCATCTTAATATATGTAACCTTTGGAAGCATTGGATATCACGATGTATTTTTAATAGCAAAAAATTTCACTTCCGGTAATCCGGCATTAACAGCAATTACTTTATTATTATTTGTTGGAGCGATCGGTAAAAGTGCTCAACTTCCTTTATACACCTGGTTGCCTGATGCGATGGCGGGACCAACTCCTGTATCAGCCTTAATACATGCTGCAACAATGGTTACAGCAGGTATATACATGATCGCACGTTCAAATATATTGTTTACGCTGGCTCCATTATCTATGGAAATAGTTGCTATTGTTGGTGTTTGCACTGCATTGTTTGCTGCAACCATTGGTCTGGCACAAAATGATATTAAAAAAGTGTTAGCCTATTCTACTGTTTCACAATTAGGTTTTATGTTCCTTGCATTAGGAGTTGGAGCCTATACCGGTGCTGTGTTTCATGTTATGACACATGCCTTCTTCAAAGCATTATTATTTCTTGGTGCCGGTAGTGTTATTCACGCAATGAGCGGAGCACAAGACATACGTGAAATGGGTGGATTGAAAAAATATTTACCAATAACACAGATCACATTCCTGCTAGGAACTCTGGCAATTGTGGGTTTCCCTGGCTTTTCGGGTTTCTTTTCAAAAGATGAAATATTAGCAAATGCCTTCGAACACAATAAACTATTATGGTTCTTCGGAATTCTGGCAGCTGCCATGACAACCTTCTACATGTTCCGTTTATACTTCCTCACATTCACAGGTAACTTCAGAGGAACAAAACACCAATTAGATCATCTGCATGAATCACCAAAAACTATGACCATTCCATTAATGGTTTTGGCAGGGCTTTCGGTTGTTGGCGGTTTGGTCGGTATTCCAGCGGTATTGGGAGGCAAGCATTTCCTCGAAGAATTCTTAAAGCCTGTTTTTGAAGATTCATCATTCCGGCTTATTCACCACCTGTCACACGAAACAGAATACATGCTGATGGGCGTTGCTGTTGCCGTTATGGCGATTGCTTTATATTATGCTCACAAAATTTATGTTAAAAACAAAACCTTACCTGTTGCTGAAGGTGAAGAATTACAGCCTTTACACAAGTTAGTATATAAAAAATATTTCGTTGATGAGTTGTATGATAATATGATCACCCAACCCTTAAATTTTATTTCTAGCGCATTACACAAAGTAGTAGACAATCAATTGGTTGATGGAATAGTAAATGGAATTGGAACTTCTGTAAACTGGACGAGCAGCAAAATTCGTCTTGTACAAACAGGAAACATTGGGTTCTATATTTTTGTAATGGTGATAAGCATTGTGCTTATTTTATTTACAAGTATGATGTAATTTTTAGAATTTATTAGTTAGATATTAGAATTTTTTAATTTATGATCACATTATTATTGATATTTTTCCCTTTACTCGCAGCATTATTGCTGTTAATGGTAAAAGGTGAACAAGTAAAAAAAATTGCCTTAGGAGCAGCTATTATAGAGTTTGTAATTTCAATTTTTGCACTTACTCAATTTCAACACAATGCCAATGTTCAATTTGAAGCAAATTTTGCCTGGATCCAATCTTTAGGAATTACTTTTCACGTTGGCATGGACGGTATTTCTTTGTTATTGGTTTTGCTTACCACATTCCTTGTTCCGATAATTATTCTTACCTCTTTTAATACTAATTATAAAAACCCCGCAATTTTTTATTCATTGATATTATCAATGCAAATGGCACTCATAGGAGTGTTTGTATCACTTGACGGATTCCTGTTTTATGTATTTTGGGAATTAGCATTAATTCCTATTTATTTTATCTGCTTGCTTTGGGGCGGAGAAG
>JAZKBX010000106.1:0-1863 GCA_040388455.1 Bacteroidota bacterium | reverse complement strand
GAAGAAATTGCAGAATTTAAACATGAAGTAGATACAAAAGCGTCAAAAGAAAAAATGGAAGATGAATTTGGCGATGTATTGTTTTCATTGATCAATTACGCACGCACTATTGATATTAATCCTGAAGATGCTTTGGAAAAAACGAATAAAAAATTCATAAAACGTTTTCAATATTTAGAGACCGAAGTGGCCAAATCAGGTAAACAATTAAGCGATATGACCTTGGCAGAAATGGATGTATATTGGAATAAAGCCAAAAAACTCTAAGAGGATGAATTTTTTATCTCATCTATATTTGGCAGGAGATTCCGAAGGTCTTATTATCGGTAATTTCATTGCTGATTCTGTAAAAGGAAGTGCTTTCAATCAGTTTTCGTCAGAAATAAAAAAAGGAATATTATTACATCGGAAAATTGATTCGTTTACAGATACCCATCCAATTGTAGAACAAAGCAAACAACGATTACGGGAGAAATATAAAAAGTACTCAAGTGTAATTGTAGATATCTATTACGATCACTATTTAGCAACCAACTGGAGCATTTATTCCGATGTTGAATTACAGGAATTCACACAGAAAATATACAACATCATAAAAAAAAATCACGCTATATTGCCTGAGAAATCGGCACATTTCACCAAGTATATGTTACAGCACAATATACTTTTTGCATACTCAAAATTAGAAGGCATTGAGCGTGTGCTCCATGGAATGGCAGGTAGAGCATCCTTTGAATCAAATATGGAATACGCCATTCATGATCTAAAAGAACATTATTCAATGTTCGAAAATGAATTTAAACTTTTTTTTCCTGAACTGCAGCTATTTGTAAAAAAGGAAATTAATAATTATTGAAAATTTATTTTCTCCCGGATAAGTATAGTAAAATACGCAAATACAGGAGCAGCAAATACATCAACGCTAAAATGAACGTGTTGAAGCATTAACAATATTCCTATCATTATCCCTCCAACAATAAACAACCTTTTTAGGAAACGGTTTTTAAAATCAAATGCAAATAAAAAAAGAATGGCGGTATGGCCTGAAAAAAACAGGTCTTTCAAATTCACCCGTCCCGAATAAAATGTTGATTGTAAAAAAATATCCTGCAATGGAATGATAGCAGCAGGTGGTTCAAGAGTAATTGAATACAAACTAATAATGCGAAATAAAGTTAAAATTGCATACCCCTGAACCAGTTTTACAAATAACCCGGGTCTTCGAAAAGTAATTATAATGCCGGATAATACAAATGAATAGGTAATAATAAATGTGGGCAGTGATTGGTCGATCGGGGCAAACAGATTAAGAATAGGATCATTAAAAATGTATCCTTTGCTACCTTCAATAAAAGTGAGGAAGTGTAAAAAACAAAAAAGCACAACAGATAAAAAAAACACAGAATAAATAAAAACCGTTCTATTTCTTTTCTCTTGCCAATATTTTCGCCAATTATCTTTCATTTACATAATTAATGAATTGACACCTATTAATTGATATGAATCTATGGTGCATATATTCTAACCACATGTACTAAATGTAAAAATGCCGATGACGCGAATTAAGAGATCAGTAGTGATCATATAATCCGTGCCATCGAGATTCTCCTGTTTTACTTAGAGGTTGATTAAAGTCCTTATTAGACAGTTTCGTGAATAATAATTTTTTCAATCACATCACCTTGATTTATTTGGTCGATCACAGGAAGACCTTCTACCACTTTCCCAAAACAAGTGTGTGCTCTATCCAAATGAGCGGTTTGTGCTCTGCTTATTACAATAAAAAACTGAGAACCACCAGTATCTCGTCCTGCATGCGCCATAGAAAGCACTCCTTTATCGTGAAATTGATTACCACCTGTT
>JAZKBX010000105.1:0-45733 GCA_040388455.1 Bacteroidota bacterium | reverse complement strand
AAAGCTGAACAAATCCTAAGCTGGGACTTGCATAGGCACAATCAAATGAAATACTAAACCTGTCAGCATCTAAAACCGTTATTGTGTATATTGCATTCAATGTTGGAGACCCAAGGAAACCAATAAATAACAATTGATCGCCTGTGCTATATCCGTGACCGGTAACTCTAAATATATAAACACCAGCAGAACAAGCTGTTTGAGTTACAGCTTTAATTGGAGGTGCGTCACTTTCCGCCCGAACGAAATGTCTATAAGTTCCCATTATTTTTTACGTATTCTTCTTACAGTATTTCCAGTTTTTATAATCCGCGTTCCATCCTTCGACTCTGTTTCCTCTGGTTTTCCCTTATAGAATTTAAAGAAGTCCTCCATCTTTTTATCCATCGCCCCCAATATTACCTCTGTATTTGAAGTTTGCGACCTTCTTATATCAGAATGAGCCTGATTGATCCGAACAGGTACATCTTCTTTTAAAACAACTCCTGTGCCACGTAATAGAGGTGACAAGTCTGCATTGGTGAGCGCTGAGTAATCACCAGTATGGATGGCATCCAATATATTACGATGCTGCCTTGTTTTTTCCTTGGTAGTTACAAACTCCCCCTTGTGGACCGTTCCAGCCTCATCATACTTTCCTCCATCACCGGTATAACCACCCTTCCAAAATTCCTGCTTATCAATTACCGCTATTTGAAGTGCTACTAATGCAGCATCTAATATTGCTGCAGCTATTCCTGCAGGAGTAAAGCCAAATTCAGCATACGTTTTCAAAACAGATTGTGCACCGTTAATAATTGCATTAGCCTTTTGATATTTTTTATTTCTTTCAAACTGCTCCTTTTGAAGTTTTTTTACTTGATTGTCAGAATCAAGTTGTATCGCTTTCTTCTTATTTTCAAGGTCCTCAAATGCAAGGCCTGCAGCTTGCCTTTTTTCTATTTCTAAGTCAATAGAATCAAGCTTTAATTGAGTTTCCGCATCTATATTTTTTATCCTATTCTCCGTTCCTATTTGCTCAAGCTGATTAACTAGATCGATACCAGTCTGTAAATCATCAATAAATGCAGAATACTTTTTAGACATGTCAGCCACCTGTTGTGCTGCAAACTGGAAAGATTCTCCTATTGACAACCCAACCGGAACGGCAGTTGTCCCTACCTTTTTAATTGTTGTATTAATTTTCAAAGCGGCATCGACAGCCTCTTTTCCACTCTTTATAAAATTATCAAATATTGGAATTCCGGATAAGCTTTCTAGTTGTTTATTCAACTCCTTTTGGCTCTCCATCAGTTTTGCAAACACTTCCTGTTCAAGCGCATCTCTCCTGGTTATGATCCTCTCTTGCAAAACAAGGCTATCTCTTTCAAGCGCATCCCTCCTAAGTATCGCATCTATTTCTTTTTGCCTGTCTTCATCCCTCAGCGTTCCATTGAGATCCTTCAATTTGTTTTCACGATTGATTAAAGCAATCCTGTCATTGGCCCCCTTCAATTCCGTTTCCAAATTAGATTTCTCTAAGGAAGCTGCCTTGTCAAGAAATTCCAATCTTTCCTTTTCTGAAAGCGTCCTGTTTTTTGACTGGACCAATAGCTTATCGATCTCTGTTTGATTTTTTGAAATCACTAAAGAATTTTCCCTTTCTTGGTCTTCCAAATCCTGAAAGGCTCTAGTAATTTCAGCAGCAGCAGCAGCGTGAGCGATCATGTTCCTTGTTGTAGCAGCAACAGTGTCGCTCAATTTATTGAAGGTGTCTATCGGGTGCTTGATAGCATCTCCTAAGCTTTTCAATGCACTTAGCGGACTTGTAAATGCTTTTATTAATGTTTCTCCAATCTTTGCTCCAAGCCCAATTATTACATCAAATGCAGCGCCAAGCCCTGACATAATTCTCTCTAATGCTTCTGCGCCCCTCTCGGTTTTCTTAAATAGCGCAACAAGTGAAGTAAATGCTAATAGTATGGCCCCTATTCCGGTCGCTGCAATTGCTGTTCGAAGAACTCCAAAACCTTTTGTAGCAACGTCTAATCCCTTTTTGAGTCCTGAAAATTTACTTGATACATCCCCAACGCTAACTCCGGCAATACTGATGCTGTTGGCAAAATTGGCAATATCCTTTTGAGCGGCATTGGCTGCATCAGATCCCGACTTGAAAGCTTTCTTTTGCGCTTCACCGGCATTTGTAGCGGCCTTTGTAAAATCTGTAACATCAGATGTTGCCCCCGGGAGTGAGCTGGTATCTGCGGCTATTTCAAGTGTTATTTTTGCCATTTCTCGGTTTTAATTGCGATATTCTTTTTTCATGAGCCCTCAATATTCTGAAAAAATCAAAAACGTCTTTTCCTTCTAATGCATCGTATTCTGTTGGCCTTCCATCCGATAAATTCCATAACATTTCTGTTAGACTCTTTTCTTTATTAAATACAGCGACATCAATAAGCTCATATTTATCTACTTGTTTTTTGTCATCGCCTCCAAAGAACTCAGGGAAATTTCTCCGTAGGCTTGCCAGAAGTTCTTCATAGAACTTGTGGCAACCTGAAAAAAAGGCATTATATCAAGCCCTTCTGCCTCCCAGTCAGCGATCTTTTTATTTACAATATCATCGTTAATAATTTTTCTGTCCTCATCCTTTGTATTCATGAAAAGGGCACATAACTGAAGGGCCGCATTCGGCCTCTCGTCAATATCTTTTATCCCTCTTAATGTATTATGTGTTAATACAGCTATATCAGCGAACTTCTTGTCATTACATAAATCATATATTTTCTTGAGTGATTCAAAAAGCTCATAAAATCCAATTCCGTAACCGGCTTCTATCTGGAGCTTCTGAAACATTTTAAACCGGCTGAAGCTGATCGATGTCTCGATAAAATATTCTACTTTATTAGCCTTAAAAGAGCCTGCTTTTAAGTCAATCTTTTTTAATTCCTGTACTTCTTGCTTAGTAGCCATGATATATATATTGTTAAACAGATGTAATAAGCGTGAATAAACAGCGCCTTTACTGATAAGAAAACTCCATTTGCAATTGAATCGAAATGCAATATGTCAGCATAAAAATTCAGGACAAAAAATGTCCAAAATGCCAACTGTCCGGATACGCATCTGAAGCAGTGTATGACTGGATGAAAAAGAAATTTATAGTTTCCAATTTTCCTTTCAAGAAACTTGTACAATGAATGGAATACCATGTTCGGCTCAGTAAGAACATCTGAATAAACAAATCCGATCATGGCACAAACAAATGCCATAAAATGAAGCAACACTATATTAATTATATCATTCATTTTTATTGTCTATACAGTCTATTTCTGCTGATGGGGTTAAGCCGGTAATACATCCTCTTGGTATAACATACTTCACTTGAAAGTTAAGTGCGAAATAATCATACGGATACATCAAGTATTGTATGGCATTCTCATCATAAGTATATTTACTGAATATTGCCGGTGATTTAGGATCCTCTCCGGAACAGGTTATTTGTATCCTGGTGTAAGGGCTTGAATTAATAAAATTATTGGGGATAGCATCTAAAATAGAAGCTATTGCCAATGCAGAAACAGAACAATTATCCTTCCCTAATAGTTTAAGATTAAGCCAGCAAACCATCTTTAAATTTGACTGAAAGGCAAAATCTGCCCTTCCATCGTTAACCTTTATGGTACCTCCATCTTCAAAATAAATAACACTTTTGTATTTGCTATTTGGTATAAGGTCTGTATACCTGCCTTTAATACAGTCTGCATGTGTTACACTGCAGTCAATAGGAATGATCTTCTTAATTACCCTCCCTCCATCCTCTGTTCTAACAAGCGAAAGGGGTTTAACCAGCCCGCCTATTTTATCAACGAATGGTAGATTATCAATGTAACCTCTGATTATTGCTGCTATGTCTGCTGTCATTGTCCGAAGCCGTTTTGGTCAATTATTTTTTGAATTTCATCATCCATGGTTTGTTCAAGAAGTTGTTCTTCTTTAGAGCTCACCTCCAGTATGTCGCCATAATGCTCAGAGTTCCATTCGATCTTATTCTCTGAGAGCTGATCTTTTCCTCCAACAGTAACCACGTATTTGTGTCCTCTCTGTTCTGCTGAAATTGTTTCGGTCTTTCTCCACATGTCACCTGTAAGTGTCATATCTGTAAAACCTCTATACTTACCAGCTTTTTCCTTCTTCTTTTTATAACCAGGCGAATAACCATCAAGCTCCTGCTCCTCAGCATTCAATCCTTTCTCCTGTATGCGATTTCTGATAAGCGCCTTAGCATCTAAAGCTATTATTTGAATAATATCCGGAATGCCATTTGCTATCTCTGCAAGCATGCTGCTCATGGAAGTAGTAAAACCGTCAATATTTAAGCTTAGTGCCATTAAGAGAATATTCCTGTTTTAATTACGTCATCAAAGTCTTTACATGCCAGGCAGTCATTAGCCTTTATATTTATTTGGTCACCAAGCCATGATATACGGTCCTGGTATTCTTTGGTATATGAATTCTTTTTACCCATTAACCTTTCCCGGTCCGTCATGGTATAAATATTTATCTGTGAGCTGGCCAATATTGAGTCAATCAACAATGCACCTGCTTTGTATCGAATAGCGTTAGCCATAGCAAGAGCAAGACCATTGCTTTCAAAGTCTAAATTCTCATTGCATATCAAATCTTGAACTCGGCATTTAAAATCAACGTCAAGTATCAAGCCGTTAAGCATTTCTGAAGTGCCCCAGTTAGCGCGATTAGAAAGATCATCTCCTTGGGTACCTGCCAACATAATGTATTCGCTCCATCTGTCCTTTTCGTATGATTTGAATGCAGGTGTATTAGCATTGAAATAATATCTATATCCACCACCGCAACCGCAACCGGCTTTATTATCCTTTGGATTGAATCCTGAAGGCTGATAAAGAACATAATAATTAGGATTTTCGGTATCAGCCTCATTATTCATGTCTAAATTGAGAGGAGATGGAAGATCAAACCATGTCAATACATTTGCATTGGCTTGCACTGTATATTGTGCTACAGGCTGGTCATCAAGATTATCATATACAATAATTGTAAAGGTCTGGGATGAATCAAAAACAAGGCCGATTCTTTTTATTGACATTACCCCTCCGATAATGTTAGAGCAGTATATCCTTGAACCTGCATAATTATTTGTAATTGACAGGCTCTTACTAAATTTCTGACTACCAATAACCCCATGAAAGGGCTCTCTTTTTTGTTTGTAATTTGTAGTTAGAGTTCCTAATACATCTGCCTTAAATGCTTTTATGGAATTTCTTCTGGCCTTTGCCAAAAGGTCCCAAAGACTAACTTCTTCACAATCTTCAATTGACTTCGCAAGATTAAGGCTAAGGCCTTCAAGCTGATCAAGAAACAATCCACTTTTGCTCGTATTAAAATCTGCAGGCTTCCCGGTTGAAAAACAATCGCATGAAGTTTCTGATAAGCCGATAATATTATCAAGGCACTCGGGTACTAATGACATGGTATGTGGTATTAAAAAAAGGCAGACAAACTATGTTGCCTGCCTTTTTTATTATTGTTAAACCTTATCTTTTAAGCGCACTTGAACTTCAAGATATTCGTGTTGTTGATATTGCAACCAACAGGATTTACGAATATATCACCAGTGAACTTGATCTGCCAGCTATGAGTAGTTTCATCATTAGCGCAAACGATTTTATAAGTTACGTCATAAAATACGCCAGGCAAATTTTTTGATTCTACTTTGTAACGGTAACCAGTTGATGAACCAACACCGCCCCATTTCTCTGCTTGTTGATCTCCTGCATTCCAGTTCCAATAAGCTTTATTGTGGAAGGCCAATGCATTTTGGTTAACCAAGAATGTTACAAGATCAGGAGAAAGAGTAGTGTCCACATTGAATACATCGAAATAAGTCTTCAATGTTTTAAACATCTCTGCTGCACCCTTACCTTCTGCATTTCCAGCATTCATTCTAGCATTAAAATCAGCCTCATAAAGATTAGTTCCTGAGATTAAATAAGGATTAGTGAACTTATTCTTCTTGGTAACAAGGCTTAAGTAGCCGAATAATGATGCATTCCAATAAGCAGCCGCGATATTTGTGTTAAATCCGCTAACAGTACCTTTTCCAGCAGTGTAAGCGTTAACACCTTTATTCGAATCGAGCTTAGTTACAGCCTGAACAGCTAACCACTCATCAAGAGACTTCATTTTTCTGAGCATGCTTACTGCAACTGCTTCCTCAAAAGTTGGAGCAATAGCCCTGTATGCTTTTTCATCAACTGAAAAACTTGCAGTTCTGCACATTGAAAGAGCATAGTCTTTACATTGCGTTCCTGGCTTAGGCCCACTTACAACACAATCATTTGAACAAGCCTCAGTTGTGTCATCACATTGCTCAGGCCAGTAGAGAGTAACTGTTTTATCCTTCATAGGATTTTGAAGTTCCTCGATCAATACTGTCTGATTCTCTCTGATCGCTGTAAGTGTTGCCACTTCTGCGATGTAATCTTTGTTTTTTGCGCTGTCTGCCCATTTTAAATCAGCCAAAAGCTGAACTTTCGATAGGATGGCGCATGTATTTATACCTGCTGACATTTTTTTGGTTTTTAGTTAGTAAATTGTTTTTCGTAGGTGGTCTGATATTCTGCCCGATCTTTAGCCGGAATAGATGAATCGGCAACCGTTCTATAAAATTCATCTGCATTTTTCGGAACCGTTAAAGGAGATTTTGAAGATCCAGCTTTGCCAGCTTCTTCATCTTTTCCATTGCCTGCATTACTTCTCTTTTCGGCTTGGTGAAAATCGTAGTACTTATCAGCTGTTTCCTTTACCACTTTCTCAAATGGTACTCTATTGCCGTGTCCGTCCTCCAATACTTTACCATCCTTAAGAACAATAATTTTATCATCATCCTGCACCTCGTATTCATATCCTTTAAGCTTATCAACAAAATCATTCATTTGGTTTTTAGCCTTTGTCTGATCCGTGCTGAGTATAGGCTTCAAAGAGTTGAAAAAATCAAGTGCTTTAGAAGATACGCTTGAAAATGTCTCTTTCTTTTTTTGTTCCGTCTGGAATTGAGTTAATTTTTCGGTCTCAGCCTTTACAGCATCTTCCTTATCCTTTGTAAGCTTATCAACCGCGCTGATATAAACTGGATGCTTTTTTACAGCATCCTCATTTAACTCACCACCGGCTTTCTTCACTTGCTCAGAGATAATTTCGTTAAACAACTCAACCCCTATCTTGTCCGATGTAATACCGAACTTATCCTTCAATTCTTTATCTCTCTTTGTAAGAACTTCAGACTGAGCTTTTTTGTAGCCTTCGTCAAAGTGCTTTTTAGTATCAGGCTTTACAGCTGCGATACGTTTTACATCAAGATCAAGAACATTAGTCAAAGCATCGTCCTTCATCGTTCCATCTGCGTTATAAAGTGCAGCAACTCCAGCATCGTCCAGGTTTAAAGTTTTGGACAAAACTCCAGTGATAAATTCTTTCTCGTTAAGAGCCATTATTATGATTGTTTTTTTGTTTTCTTAGTAATTTTAACCGGTATTTCTTCACCTTTAATAGGAAGTTTAGACTGCACTTGACTCGCCCGCATCGATTTCACTTCCATTGGAGCTCCATCATCAACAATCTCATACTTAAAAGAATTGCCATTATTTTTAATAACATCCCATTCCTGTGGTGTTACATTATAGACATTCCTATTTATAGTATTTCTAATTGTCATTTTTTCTTGCCAGTCTTTGGTTTAACTTCTTTTGCTTTCATTGGCATTGCCGGAGTCACCTCAACATCCGCGTCCACCAATTCTTCTTGCTTCACTTCGCCTTCAGGTGATACTTCTTCAGCCTGGGCGACTTTAGCTGCTTCAGCTTTTTTTGATTTGATCTGAACTACCTCAATGGGCTCATTAACAACTCTCCTCCATCCGTCTTTGTTGTTATCTGCTCCGATAGATTCCCATACAATACGATTCATTTCGTCCTGTATTCCATTTTTTTCTACTGTGATTGTATCTGCTCCCATGAAATATTTGATTTTTTAGGTTAGTACAAATGTATGTTGATTTCGTGTTAAAAAGTAATTTCATAACATATTCATACTACGACTTTTATAGCACTATATTTGAAGTAAAACTTTAAGTATGGTAAAACTCAATAAAAAAGGCAAAAAGAAATATGGAAAATATATTTCTAAGAAACTTCCCGGAGGGATATGCGGTACATTCTATCTCTGTGGAACTGCAGCAGCTCTTGTAAATCACAAAATAAAACAGGTGAAAGAAGGTACAGGAGCAGTCCAGTATAGCAAACAATCGGCTATTCAAAATTTATTGGAAGAGCTGGCTCAGATAAAGAATTTTAATTTTCCAGGTCGGGCCTTAGCTTCTTAGCGATTGTTTCGCTGATGTAATCAGGCGTATGCCTGCAATTATAACCGCCCATATCTGAAATAGGGTCGTAAGTGCCGTCAACCTTTTCATTCCATATAGGCCCACATTCATCATTTAATAGCCTGATCCATTCTTCGGCTTCATCAGTACTAAACACTTTTCCATTATTCCTATCACAGAAACAACGAGTAGTATTGATCTCTCCACCGGCATAAATAAAATATTTCAGATCAAGTTTAACAGCATAAAGCTTTGATGAGGTCCTATCGAATTGTGTATACGTATCGTATGCAAAAGTATTAAAGTGCTTTTGTAATGCACCATCAACATTATCTGAACCAACTACTAATCGTTTGATACTATCTTTATAATCTACAATTGGCAGACCGCCTGTTACAGCTCTATAAGTCAATGTTTTTATTTCAGATTGTAAAGTATTATCGGTAACAAGACGGTCTAAATAGCCTTTACTTACTATCTTTCCATCATTGGTAATACCGATTGTTTTCTCCATTATTGAATTGACCTGCTTCGAAACTGTATCAAGCTTCTTTTTATCCTGAGCAAGAATATCAAAATATGTTTCATTCAGTTTTTGTATTTGTTGAAAGTCTTTAGAGAAAGCCTTTATCAAAGGCAGGTATTCGCTTTTATTAAACGTATCGAATATTTTATTTAAAGCGCTAGTGAGATCAATGTTTTTATTATTCGAAACTATCTTACCATCTGTAACATCGAGATCAGCGATAAGCTTATTAAATATAGCATCGTACAATGTGTTCTCAAGTGAGGTAACATTCCGTTTTAAAATCCTCTGTCGCTCTTCTATGAATTTTCGCTTTAGTGTCGCTGCTTGTGAGTAGGTCATTATATTTTGGCGAGTAGCTCGTCTATTTTATCTCCTAATGATTTTGATAACTGCTTGTCTCCTGATTCATCTGCCCTCATTCTTGCAAGCGCTAATTGCTGAACAGCTAAAGGCAACTTTCCAACTAAGTCGCTGGCTGTCCCCCTGGCTGGCTGTCCCCCTGGCTGGCTTCTTTAAAATCTACAGATGCTCCAGGTAACTCTCCTGCTATTTCCAGCATCAATTCTTTCACTTTATTATCAACCAATTCCTTCTGTAATTTATATGCATAATCATAGAAGTATTTACTTGCCGCCTCTGCATCTTGCTCTATAGATTGGAATATATAATCAAAATTACCCCAAATGACTTTATTGTATTCGGTTGTCAATCCATTGCTGATTATATAAACGATCTCTGTTGGATTCTTATCAGGAAAAGGAAAGAATTTTTGTTTTGTAACTATTCTCAAATATTCATCTGGCTTATCTATGAATTGTTGTTCTGCAATATCAAGAGCTATCTGATTCTTTACGTAGCCAGGGGCATTAGATTCGCTTGCAATTTTCAGATCATAAAGAAGATCCGACATTGTTTTAAACTTAAAATCTTTCGGAAACTTATGCTCTACAATCACATCAGACACATCTCTAAATGCAGAAATCACCAGTACTTGGTATTTGTACATTGAGCTATATGCTTTCGCAAATGGGAATAAGGTGTCAT
Organism: Bacteroidota bacterium; assembly: GCA_040388455.1. GTDB lineage: Bacteria > Bacteroidota > Bacteroidia > 2-12-FULL-35-15 > 2-12-FULL-35-15 > 2-12-FULL-35-15. Next base: position 35,756 of record JAZKBX010000105.1, on the reverse strand, counting down.
AAACACTTTCGATGCTAATCTTTACCTCAGTTGCGGTTGCAGGATTTGCTATCTGAGCTCTATTGAATATCTCCGAGTTAAATACTGCTTGACGCGCTTCATTCTTAAGCTCTTTTATAAATTCATTCTGAAATTTAACAGTATCGATTGGAGGTTGAGCATAATAAACAAATTTAGACAAGTCCACCATATCTTTAAGGTCCTTTGGTTGCCTTACAACCAGGCCATCCTGAGCGCTTGTATGAATGAATACTCCGGCACCTTTACATTTATTACACATTTTACCCTCTGGAGTTTCTCCATTGTTACAGCTTATCTTTTCACTTTCTCCCATGCATCGCGGGCCGTATTGGAATTTTTGAGGGAAAGCATGTAAGGCCATGGTCAAATCAAACTCACTTACCGTTTTGATTGACTTCATAAAATAACATAGTGCATCATGCATAGGTGAAACAAAAGTCTCCCCTTTTGTAACGAGGTCTTTCTTGTATCCAACTCTTCTGGCAGGTACTATTTTAGCCTTATGCTCAAACTCTTCTATCAAGTATAGCTCACCTTCTGAAGCCCTGAAAAAGTTTTGTGTTATTTGTCCTTGAGAAGTTGAAAAAGTGTATTGCGCTGTCTTTCCAACTTCAACATCAACATATTCTTTATCTACCTGAGTTAGCTTTATCCCTTCATTTTCAAGATAAATGGTCCAAGAGAATCCATCTTCTTTCTTTTTTTGGTCTCCCTTCCCGGATACGTAAGCAATTGCAAGTTTTACGATTACCCATTTAAGAATATTGTTTTTATAGAAAAAATTCACGGCTTCTTCGCATGATACCTCAAATGGCCTTGGCTTTACTTTTTCTTTCATCTGTCCTTGAGGACCAATAGGAACCTCATCAAATTCTGTGATTACAAATGAGTTAGGATCAGTGAAATTGAGATCAACAAACCTCTCTTCTAAATAATCATCAAGGCTTTTATCTCCATTGTATTCTGCAATAGCCTCAGTTATGTTTATTAATTTGTCATCGCTCTCTTCTGATTCTTTGAAATCCAATTCCTTCACAATAGAATTACTTCTTCCAACTTTATAGAAAGGATTCATTAAGCTTGATGATACAGCAGGAGTAATCGCCTGAGTCATCAATTCCCGTTGCTCGAATTGTTTATCGTCTTCTCTCCTTACAAACTTTTTTAATAAAGTATTGATTTTATCTCCGGTGATAAGCTTGCGATATAGCTCTGCAAGCTCTGTTACTCGTTCATAATGTTTGTGTGTTTTTTTATTAACTACCGTGTCAATAAGTATCGCGCGGCCTTCTTCAAGTGTTGGCATTTATAGGTGAGTTTCGGCAAAATTACTGCGAACCAAAACTATCTATACACTTTCTTGTAGTATGAATTATATGCCACCGTGCGCTTTCATGCGCGATACAAAGTATGGCTTTAATGCTGTTTTTGTGAGCTTATCGAAGAGTCCGTAATAGAATTCATTGAGTTGATCGATGGTATATGAGTCAAGCATCTCCGTAAGTTCTTGGAGAGTGGCTTGCATTCCGTTGTTTGTGGTATAGAATATTTCATCATCCCTATACGATAATTCACGTTCCATTCTTCAAAAATATCAATCTTTTTCAAACAGCGATATAAAAGCTGACACTAAAAAATATCTGAATGAATCGCTGGTATGCCCATATTTCTCATAAGTTCTACCGGTCTGTGGATCCTTTTTAGTCTCCTTAAGTTTTTCACCATCTGGCCCTTCTTTCATAAACTCAAGATCCGTAATGAAGTTTTTGCATTTTTCATCTATAAGAATCTTAACTGGCAAGCCACCATATAAAGCCTTGTTACAAAAATCCCTGGTCTTTACAACAGATAAGTTACTTTTCATTACCCTGTTGCTATTGTGATTCAATTGCTTTTTGAGGACACGTTCAAGCACTTCGAAATTGTGTTCTTTACTTGCTGTGTTTCCTGTTTTTCCTGACGCATCACCGTAAAAGAACAAACCAGGAGGTTTCTTATCTTCAAAATCATAATACTTCTTTTTGAATTCAGTGCACAAATCTTCTGTGTTATTCTTTGGTGAACTCAAACACATCTCATCAAAACATCTCACCTCATACGTGCCATCATTATTGATGATTTGCCATAAGGTCATTGTAATGTAAGGGACCAGGTTAAAGTCAAGGGATATATGAACATTATGCTCAGGTAAGAATTTAACTTCAGCAACATGCTTCAGTCTTTCGAACTGATTGAAGAACTCACCACCGGTCTTAGCAATAGGCGATCCGTAAATTAATGCATCGATTAAATTCTGATTGCCGGCCAAATCCTTTTTGCGTTGCTCGAGATAGTTTTCAGAAAGATTGTCTTCATTGTGATAAGAACTGTAAATTACTACATGCTTGTCATTTTCTATAAGGCTGTAATAATCAGTCTTGCTGAATATTTTTCTACTTATATCGTTATACTTATCTGATAAGCCGAACCATTCGTTTATCCATAATACTTTTGCAGGGGATGTCAAAATATAAAGCGGATTCCAGGATTTACATTTATTGGCCTTTGCTTTGTTTTCATCTGTATATAAACCGCCTTCATCATCAACCCAAAAACCTTTCTGCCTCAAACGTCCAGTGATCACCTCTTTCACTGCCTCCTCTTTGGTGTCCTTTGTTTCATCGAGTATAGCCCATGCGAATTCGGAACCCTCAATCGTTTTGTAATTATCAAGGGAGCCTAAGAATATCAGGCACCCACAATTAAATGAAATTGTATTCTCATATGATTTCAGTTTTGGGCCATATATTTTGAAAGTAGCAGGTGGAATCTTATCAACTACGTATTCAATATCCTTTACCCATCCAAATGTTTCCATCCACACTTTGAATATACGATCTAGCGTTGACTTTGTAAGCTGTCCATAAGTATTTGTACCAATGAAACCGCGAACCTCCGGGTAATTAATAGCAAAGTCAGCAGCAAGCAAACCACCGGTGTGCGACTTTCCTCCACCCTGTCCGGACATGCATAAAATACGTTGCTTGGTTGACCTTAGAACTTCATCTTGTGGATCAGAAATTTTAATTTCCTTCGTCAAATTACCTCCTTATCCCAATATGGATGAGAGCGCATGATCTCAGGCAATACATTCTTATCGAATGGCTTCGGATACCATATATCTTTACAGCAAGGATGTACGAATGATCCGTCAGGAGGAAACTGTTTGTATTTGTCATTGAACCATTGATCTTTTGAAGTCAACCATTCTGAAGTATGACCGTGGCAACTGATCTTATATCCAACCTGCTCAACTTCCCTGGCATAACCAAAGTGCCAAACCTGATTCTCGGGTTGAGGCGCATAAATAAGATCGCCTTTGTCATCTCCCAGGTAATAAATTCTTTCCTGCCTCATAGGATCATCACAGATGTAGTTAAATGACCTCCATAAATGACGCATCCATATCAAGCACCTATTGGCTTTTCGTTCGTATGTTAGCTTAATGAGTTCATCGAGCACACCCTCCTTCCAAACCTCATCAAAGTCAAGTAAAACCAATATATCAACCCCTCTGTGCTTTGCAATAGAATGAGCATAATTCCTTTGCTCATTCTCTCGTGGCCACATGCCCTCATAGATATTTATTTTATCATCGACATCTACCTTTTTAAGAATCTGATACAATTCTTCTTTGCTATCCGGGCATTTTAAACTTGTCCCTGTTCCATGAGAGGCTTGTGGCGTATATAGTACGTAAATCTCATCAACTGTATTATATATTGATTTCAAGGAGTATTCTAAATAATCCTTTCCATAATGGAGAGCGATATAGGCTGCTGTTTTCATAGGCTTGTTATTGGTATTGTTAAATATGGTGGTTGCACTACTGTTTGCTCGTTCCTGACCTGGTTATCATATTCCCTAAAGTCTACAGTATGAAGGTGCCATGTCTTTATTGATTTTGCAGGATTTAATACATCATAACCACCTTGCTTTATCTCATGGGCAATCCTGTTATCGCAACCCATCTTCCCCATCGGAAAATCGAGCCACATTTTTTCAGAATTTGATATATGACCTTTAAATATCCAGGCATCCTGACTATCTCCATATACCTGCACTTGCTTGGCCTGACATGTCATATCTGGATTCATCTCCCACCTGCTTAACGCATAACACTGGCTTGGAGTTATTCTTTTTTCTGCTACCTCTATGGTTTCATCAATAATAATATCCGAATTGGTAATTATATTCAGATCATCTTTATTTGTTACCTCATTGACTGCACTGAAAAAAATCTTAAACGTTGGCTTTTGCTTTAATTTTATCTCTGTACATTGGCCGTGAAAAGGATTCTTTACCCCTGGATCAATTAACAGAAATATCCGGTCAACCCATCCACTCTCTAAATTGAATTTGATTGCCTTTTTTATCTCTGTATTCCTATCAGGGTTCTTGCTTTCATAATAACTTATAAATAAATTTTTCATAGTTGTGAGATATATTGTTTAACAAAATTATCCATTGTATATTTCTTTTTTGCAAGTTTATGACCGGCCACTGCAATCTTATTCCTCATCTCAGGCTTGTCCCTCAAATAATGAACTATGTCCAAAAGTTCATGCTTATGTCTGTAGTAAATGCAATGTTTCCAGTTTTCAAAATGCTCTTCTATTCCCGGGAATACTTTCATAAGGCAACATGATCCGGAAGCAAGACCCATAATATTACGAGGAGTAAAATACCCCTCAATATCATGTATATTATTCTCTACTATTACAGCAAAAGAATTATTATATAGATCGGGTACACTGTTATGGTGTATTCCTCCTTTGTTATTTGGGGATCCCGGTAAACTTCCATAGAATAAGCAATCCGGTATGTTCCTATTACAAAAATTCATAAGATCAACTCTCTCCTCTCCGCCAGGCAAACTATCGTATACATTTCCGACAAATGAAATAGTTCCACCATTCATTTCTTTTGGCTCTCTAAACTTCCAATCGCTGAATTTTTCCCATATAAATGAACATGGCTTTCCTAGCAAGATGGCAAACCTGTCTTTCATTTCTCCTTTGAATGGTAAGTAATATTGATCGGTAAATTCCATAGCATCTACAAGACATTTGATAGGAGCATATCTTGCATCTCCAGTCCACATAGTCCATTTGCACCCTGTAGCTAATTTTATTTTAATACAATCTTCTTTTGAAAGTGAACCATGATAGAAAACAACATCTGGTTTAAAGGCAATGGCATTGTCTATGTTGGTATAAATAATAGCCTCTGAATGCCTTTGAAAAGCACGAAGCATATCACCAAAGAAGCGATCATCTTCTGAATGGCGGTGATAGTCGAGTGGGATGTATAATATTTTCATTTTTTTAGTCGTTCAATAATATCCTCTGATACCAATACTATAAAATGACATAAGGCCAATACCGATGCAATTATTTGATAGCCAATATCATTGGTTAGCTTAAAATAAATTGAGATTGAAAAGCAAGCGAGGAATAATATAAAAAATAACAATTTTATCATACTGCTTGTTTTAAAATAAATTCATATTCACTCTTTTTAAGATGCTTGTCAGCTGCATGTATACCAATAGGCTTAGAAAAGAATATTGTCTCGACACTAAACTGCATGGCAATATCCCTTGGCGCAATCTTGCCATTAACCAAAGGCAAGTGCTTACAGAAATAAACATCTTCATTACCGTGCAACACCGGACTATATTTATACCTGTTGATTATCTCCAACATCTTTTTAGGGTTTCGGATACTTAATCCTCCATTACCTCCTAGCAAATTGAAATGACCCCATGGAGCACCTATATAATCCCAATCAATAAAATTTTCAATGCCTTCGCGTAATAATAATGAATCATGCTGAAATATTAGCACCCTGTCATACTCCGCAAGGAATTGCCAAAAGTCGGCAGATGCCAACACTTCGTTATACTTCTGCTCTGTTAAATTCGTGCAGGATATGTCAAAAAAGTTCGCTTTAGGATAGTTCTTTGCCAATGACTGTTCATTCAGGGCGCTACCGAATACCACAAGCTCCCAATCCTGAGGAATAAACTTAAGGTGATTATCAATGACAGGACAAAGCCCTATCAAATCCCTGGTCTCAACTATGACAGCTGCGTATTTACCTATTGGCATTGTAATTAATTTTGTCGATCATTTTATTTTTAACCGATGATTCCCATGCTTCCTTATCATGTTGAATTACATCAAAGGCTTTTGTGTTTTGGTTAACGGTAATTGAGCCGAATTGGTAAGCATATAGCTGTGTGTATGTTACTGTTTTAAATCCTATATTTCTAAGAATAGTAAAGATCCACTCATCGCCATACCACAACTTTATCTCATCTGGAATAGGGTAGAATAACTCCACTGCCTTTCGATTAAAAAAGGTGGCGAAATTTCCGGTTCCGCTAGTCCTTAGAAATCTTTCACAATATGGTACGGATTGATTTAGCTCTTCCATCTTAAGATCGCCTTCAGTTACAAAATCAGGCAGTACCACCTCATCAGATAGCGGGTTGTAATTATGCTCTAAAATAGCCTTCCAATTATCCCTCATCCATGTGTCCATTGTGGCAAGACAAATAAGATCGTAATCTGATTCGAGGAAGTATTTCATTCCGGCATTCCAACATTTATTCACATACCAATCCTCGTCAGTAATAATATTAGGGGTTATGTTCAATTCTTTGAATACATCTATGACATCGCATTGTGAATTGTCCTGAATTACAAACAGATCTGCGCCGGACCATCTTTTAATAGTCTGCTTTAATATCCATCCATGTCCAAAACATGGTAAAACAACAAGTATCTTCATATCTGTATTACTCCTATTCCGCACGTTTTAGAATGAATAAACTCCCAGTGCCTATATTGTTTTTTGACATCAGACCATATTCTTTTTATCCCCGGACAAGCATCAGAATTTACATCGTGAAATATAATTAAGCCGCCTTTATTTATATGGTTTAATGAATTGTCGTAATCTTTTTTAACTCCTTCGTAAGAATGATCGGCATCAATGAATATTACATCAAACTTTGCAGTCTTTGATAGCTGATTAAAATATACATCAGTAGTCTGTTTATAGAATTGTAGATTACAATCCTTATTCATAAAAGGCCTGGCAATTTCTATAAAGTCCAGTATCTCCTTTTCATTCTGCCCGATCTGAGCACCATAAGCAAGGTTATCTATCTCTATTGCATTAGTCAAAGACTTCTGCATGAAGAAACATTCCATTGCAAAACTACCTCCATTTCCTACTCCCAAAGAGAGATATGATTCAGCGCCATAACCTTTCAATGCCAAAAGCAGCTCTGCATATTCTTCGGGCACCTGCTGCAACTTTAAACCGCCGGTCTTCTTTGCATGAAAATAATCTTGGTTACTGCTTCCAGCTTCATGCCTTAAATAGTCAATCAATTCCTGTTTACTGTAATTGTAAATTTCTTTCTTAATCATGAAATAAATGTTTAGGTAATAATGCTTTTAAGTCATCAATACGATTCATCCAAGTATGGTTTTTATGCACATGCTCACATCCTGTTTTTGCAATGCATTTCCTGATGTCTTCATTCTTTAAATAGTAATCAATTTTAGATGTTAATTCCTCGAAGTTTTTCCAAACATCCAAATGAGCGCCTATTTCAAAGTCTTTTTCTATATCCTGATAATGATGTGATAAACAGAATGCTCCAGATCCCATCAGCCTAAATATCCTGTCACTTGAATACCTTCTGAAATTAAAATGAGATATGTTGATGGCTACCTTACAACCTCGGTAATGCTTTACCTCCTCTGTTTGTAACGGGATATAATTTGATCCTGGATAACCAACACCATAAACCGCAAATCGATTACCGTATTTTTGTTTAAGAATATCGACCATCTGTTTCCTCATGGATGATAGCGGAAACCCTCCGACATTATTACCCATGAAAATAATATCAGGGACATTGACAGCTTTTGCTTTTGAATTAAATATTTTAGTCGGAAATCCTATTTGCATATAGTCAGCCCTGAAACCCATCGCCCTCATTTGGTCAACATCATTCATATTTGTAAATAAGGTAACTCCTATGTGAGGGGCAATATCTTTAAACCATTGAGGTAGTGGGGAGCGAACGTCTCCGGTCCAGTTTATGGTAAATGATTTTTGGGATATGTAAGCTGCTGTATGTTTGTCAATGATTCCATCGGTCTGCAGCTGAAGGAAAATAATATCGGGCCTGTGCGTATCGACCAGATTCCTTATGTCCCTATTAAAGCTCATGTTTCGTCCTGACCAATCCCAATAAATAACATCACCGAGAGTTGCTAACGCCTCTCTGATGTCTTCCTGCTTACCTAATGATACCTGAAGTATTTTCATTTTATAGCAAATTCATTAGTTCTTTTATCTTAAGATTCGCATCTACAACTAATCTTTCGTTTCCCCAAAAACAGGTATTAGCTTGAACTACTTTTGCTAACGCGTCTATTGCCTTAATTACTTCTTCCTTGCTCATGTTGTTGGAGTTAAAAGCTTATATGGTTGAGGCACCTTAATATTGACATCGTAGGACCTTAAATTTGAATTATGAATGTGATACGTTTTAATGCTCTTAGATGGGTTTATCACATTATAACCTCCTTGGTAAAATCTGTGAGCAATAGCATTATCACATCCGCATGTACCTAAAGCAAAGTTTCCACTCACATTAATCACATGACCTTTTACCATCCAACAATCCTGACTATCAACCCTGTTTAAAAACTCAATGCAATGAGGTTTTGCTTCCCATCTGGTTAATGCCAGGCATTGTTTATTATCGTACTTGTGTATTCCGGAAAGCGTCTCATCAAAATATATGTCAGAGTTGGAGATTATATTCCAATCTTCCTTATCAGAATGCTTATTGATCAACTCAAAAAACACATTGTAGGTAGGTCGTCCTTTGATTAGAACCTTTGAAATCTTTTTGTGATTTAGTATTGGAAGTTCCATGGGAGCCTCGATCAACAAATATATTTTATCAACTTGGTCACATCTCAGGTTATTCATCAAGCAGTCATCAATCTCTCTTTGCCTTTGAGGATTGGCTGTTATAAAATATGAAGTGAATAAGTTGATCATAGTTAAACATCTAAAAATCCTGGTATGTGACACACGTAATATTCAGGTGTTTCAATCTTCGCCTGTTTCGGGTACCTTAGTAAAGCCTGGGTAATAGAATAATCATCAAGCCCATAGCCGTTACCATTCCATTTCACAGCCAGTGATCTTTTATGGCATATATTACTTGTGCCATTTTGAAACTTCTGCCTGATCATACATTCCCTTTCCTCATGCAATCCATCCTTTCGAATAACGATGTCGTTAAAATGAACCCAATCATAACCACCTAACTGTCCATTAATCTTTTCCAGATGATTAGCGCCTATGTAATCATCAATGTCCAGGTAAAGAATATAATCGCCTGAGGCCTTTTCAATGCCAAAGTTTCTTGCATGGCCAGACCACTCATGTTGCTTCTGAATCATAAAGCATTCTATATTTTCATGATCAAGATAGTTTTGACAGATAATATCAAATGTCTTTTGACACCCATCAGCAACAATAATAATCTCGTAATCTTCGAAAGTTTGCTTTAAAACAGAGTTGACAGCTCTGATGATTTTTTCTTCCCGATTGGCTGCAGCACCTTTGTATGGTCCGAGGTAAGATTGTATGATGATGCTATACTTCATTATCGGAAATAGAAAATTCTTTGAACCCAATTTAAAGCTGGCCTGTCCAAACCAACCTCTTTCCGGATTTGATTAATTGCTCTTTTATTTTCAATAAACTGACGAAACCCATGGGGGTTAGGATAAACAATATCCTTTTTAAATGTCCTGCATTTTTTAACCCACCTAAGATTGTATTGTTTCAAAAGATCATTGGTTTCCCTAAACCCTTTATTCTGAATGTTGAATAAATATTCAATAGTCAGGTTATAAAGTTCCTTACCCTGAGCATCAATCATCCTGTTTTTTCTTCTTTCGTAAGTCATTGGTTATCAATATTGAAATGCGGTTCGCTCACCGTGCGGAGACAACTTTTATTTTTTAGTTTTTAATGAATAGTTTGTTGTTTCTGAAATTGTCATTGTTATGTCTCCACCGTCTTTCCCGGTTAATTCTGTCCTTGCCAACTTTGGTATCACAAACTCTTGCAGCGAACTCCATAACCTAACCCTTTCTATACTATCAAGAGCTTTTATATCCTTATTCAAAGTTTTATCGAGCAACCTCAATACGAATTCGATTCGCTTCTTGGCTTCTTTGGTCGTTTTATTTATTGCCCCCTTTGTCCTTCCTCCTGTTTTTTTTCCTTTTGCCATCTAAATAGGTCTATTTTAGATAATTTAATGCTTTTCTTTCATTGCTTCGTTGTATTCATTTTGCATACGGTTATAAATCACCTTTGCGCTATCGACATTAAAATTGTCTTCATCCAAGTTGTGATGTTTTTGAAAGTTCTTTATTGCGTTTTCAATTGAGGCAGACGGGATGTTGAACCTGAGTGCGTTGACGTATCCAAACATCATTGCATCGATCAAACCCCTTTTGTAAAATTTTTTTATATCAACTACCACTGACACAGAAACAAAATTAGGGTAGTACTATGAAGGATATTCTTTTCTTGTAGTATGAATTAAGCAGCTTTGTTTTTGAATAGGTTGCTGAACTTACGTAGAACTAACTCGGTTCGATTTGGAACCCATTGGCCACCCCAATGGGACTTTTCAGCTAAATCAAGGCTGGAGAGTCCCATTTCAACGGTAAGCAAATGCTTGATGCTGTTGAGATTATGAGAAAATAAACTTTCAAATAAAGCGGTTCGATAACCCTTTTTTTCTCTGATCAAACCACCAGGGAAAATGGTCTTCAATATAAGTTGCTTATCCTTGGTATCATATCTGTTGTATTGCAAGGACAGATCACCGAGTAGTGGAAGGGTTTCAGCAAACAAATTCCTCTTTTCCTTTACATCGATCGTAAGATATTGGAGCTGGTCCCTAAGGTCGTTAACTTCTTTTGAATAAGGCTGATGCCATTTGTCATAAACATCCTCCGAAATCTTGTTTTCGATCCACTTCTGTTCCAGCCAGTTCAGTTTCTCTTGTGCTTTATTCAAATCGATCTTTACCCTTTTTGCTTGTTGCTCCTGTTCTGACATTACTTCATCTACCTGATACTCGAATTCGATTTGCATGGCCTTAATGATCTCATCAGGCATAGAGAAAGCTTCCAACATCAATTCTATTTCCTCATTCACTATTGTGGCGCTGTAGTTCTCATTTCGGCATTTGAGGCATCGGTAATAGAAGTAGGTTCCATTTCTTCCTTTCGATGGACCACCGGTAAATACCTTTTGACATTTACATTGAAGGAAGCCACGAAGAGGAATATCCTTATCCAGACATTTGGTCGCGGACCTGGTACTCTCTTTGTATTTATAATAAGCTCGATAGTAAATATCTTCAGATACAATTGGTTCCTGAAGGCCCTTAACCGTTTTCTCTTCCACGGATCCCCTTACCGGTATCTTCCCAATATAAACAGGGTTGGTTATGATTCTTTGAACCGCCTGTTTATGCTTGAGCGCAAACCCTTCTTTTCTCGCCCAGTTTCTGATCTCGATAAACGATTCACCTTCCAGGTATTTATCGAACATCGAGCGGATTGTTTTAGCTGCATCCGGATTTACAGTCAACATTGGCCGATCGTTTTCGTCCCTTGAATTATCATAACCATACGGAGCAAATGTTGTCCATCTGCCCTCCATGCTGGCATTATATAGGCCCATCTTTGTTCGTTCGGAAATCCTGAGCCGTTCATACTCAGCTGTCACGAATGCATCAGCTGTACGCTTAAATTCTGAAGCCGAAGCTTCTCCCTGGTAAGGGTCACTATATTCCCGGACCGAAAGAAGCCGGACACCGTATTTCTTTAAACGGATCTGCCAGAATGTGAGGCCTTCGATTGCATTCCTGATCAGGCGGTCGTATGCCCATACAATGATAAAATCGGGTTTGTTTCGGCTTGTTCTTAGCAGATACTCCAAACGCTGCCAATCCTTACGATCGAAGTTCTTAGCACTCTCCTCATCGGCAAAAGCCTGGGTAATTTCGATATTGTACTTATTGGCATAATATCGCATATCATTCTCCTGGCCCTTTATGGAATAGAAAGATTGCTCTTCCTGTGATATACGATTATATGTCCATCCAGTCCAGGCTGTTTTCATTTCAATTTTAATTCTTTTGCTGTTAAAGTGAAAAACAGGTTTTGGAGTTGGTGGACATATAAAATCCTATAAGCAAGTTGACATTTTAATATCTTTTCAAGATATAATGTTATATCTGTATTATCATAATCCTTAAACCCAAACTTCAAAATCCATTCTTCGGTTAAGGGGATAGCATTATATTCCTTTAGATAATAATCCTTAGCGAAACAACTTGCTTTAACAGCATCGAATTTATCTGTTCCTTTTGATAAATCATGTTGAACAAAATTTCCTATTCTTAATTCTGATGCTTTCATTTCTGCGAATTTAAACCAGTTTTTATAAAAGCCCTAACATAATCCTTAATAAATTTTTGAACGCTATCCGGGAACTGCTCCAAATGCTTATTCCTTTCTTGATCGGAATGGACCAACTTCAATGGATTCTGTATGGACTTAGCCTCCTGCATTTACTTTAAAAGGTTCTTTGTTTGGTTTACGAGATCGCTCTCGAATGTCGTTATGAAATTTCCCTTATCAGAGCATTCTTTTGAACATACCAGTGGCTCGATTGGCATCCCCATACAACCACACTCCCTGCCACTACAACACATTTTTGGCTCATCTCCAATATATCCTACTCCACAAGCCATGCAGTAATTTTCTGACATAGATTTGTTAGGGGCAGACATATTCTCTTCTTTCTCTTTCATAATCCGTTTTGTTAGTGTTCATTTCTTCACCTGTTTTAGGAATTGATCTCGCATGAATTTCATGCCATCTAACAAACCTTCCATATAGTTTTCTGCATAAATTTCACCGCCTCTTTTTACGGCTTGTTCTCTTTCGTCTTTTAATTCTTCATCCGTTGGCACTTTAATTGGTTCGGGTAAATGAATATTGCGTCTTTTTTCATTACCTGCTTCTGCATCCAATCCGTTTTCAAAAGATTTTTTATCTCTTTCTTGCAATTGCTCCTTAGTTAATAGATATAGTTCTTCCATGTGGGGTTAGGGTTTAAATAAATAAAAATGTTAATATTCCGACAAGTGTCCGAACAATAAAGACGCTTCTTCTTTTGTCCTCCGTAATTAGTCCATAAAGGCTTGCCAATTAATTTTTCAAATTGTATTTTACAAACAGGGCATTCAGAAAATGATAAAGTCTTTTCAGTTGGCACACGTTCTATAATAATTCCCGTGTACTTATTTATTATTTTGTAACTATCTCCAATTAGCTTTTGTTCTGATATGGCAGGAAGCAGTTTTTTACCGAGCTTCTTTCCAATAAGAATAAACTCCTCTTCTTTCGTAAGATTATCTGGTATTTTGATTATAATTTTCTCCATTATAGTTTATTTATTTTCACTGTTATATAACTTACTAATATCGCTATAGGATACAGGTACTTTGATTTAAGTGTTAGGTAGATGGCTAAAGATTGCATTATTCTTCTTTTATAAACCCATCCAACGATTGTTTCCAGTTCGCAATTTTGCCGTTTTCGTCAATATTCATAATGATATAATCACCATATCCATTTTCTTTAGGACACATTATATCAGGGACATAATCACCTTCTATTGATAATAAAACAGCTCCTTCTGCATCTTTTAAATAATAACTACCCGTATCGCAAACCTTATAGTGAACTTCGGCTTTAACGCCCTGCTTCCAATTAGTTATTATGCCACTATCTAAATCAATAATAGGACACCATATTTCTCCTTTTTTGCAAGGAATTAAATCCCCATTTGTATCTTCAAGATCATTAACAGTTGCATCCTCCCAATAACGAACATTTGCTTTTACTTCCAAGGTTTTTAAGTCCACCCGCTTTTCAATTTTTATTGTTGCTTCCATTTGCTTTGTTTTAAATTGTTAGTTTGATTTGTTATTAAGTCGTGTTGCCTCCATGATCGGCAAATTAGCCTCTGTTGGAACATAAATAACATTAGCCTTTTCTATTTGATCTATCCACAACCATTGCAAATATTCAGGATTGTTTTTCAAAGAAGCCCCGATAATTCTATTTGAAGATGCCACTCCATGCGCCCTAATTGTATCAGCCTGAGCTAAAAGACTTGCGCTCTCCATTTTTGCTTTCGCTTCAGCTACCGCAACCTCCCTACTTGATTGTGCATGAGCAAGAACAGCCTCTCCGTCTTTACGAGCTGAATAAACCCCATACTGAGGACAACCAGCCATTCCTAATACAACTACCACTAAAAGCATCCAAATTATTCGGATGATAATTACTATTAAATTTTTGTCTTCTGTTTCCATTTTTATTGTTTTAATTGTTAATACTCAATTCAATTTGTTTCTTTAATTCCACTATTCTCAATTTACATTATAAATCGCCAGCATACTACTAAATGGGGCTGTAAACGGTGCGCCAACAAATCTTATTCTGCCCTGATAAAACCTAATTGTTGCGTGCCTCCAAACATATTCATGAAACCATTTTGAAGAGGTGGAAACAGGAATTAAAGCAACTATTGTATTGCCATGCCTGGATTCTTCATAGCATTTTTTAACCCATTTATCTATATTGCCACGGCTGTAAGGTGGATTGACAAATACAGTTTGTCCATGCCAAGGCTTTGTCAGCCCATCTTCTGATTCGGTATAAAATAAAGAGCATTTGGCTGTATGCTTTTCGGCACAAGGATCTAAAGTGAACTTAAATTCCTTCATCAGCGGCTCAAAAATATGGGCAGGCGTTTCCCATTTATCCTTCTGCTCACAACCTACACTATTTGCCAATTGCTTATTTACTATCATCTTTAATTTTTCGTTTTAATTCATCTATGCGTTTTTTACATTTCACAAAAGCCATTTTATCCCAATACCATTCACAAGTCGAAAGGTTGACATACACTCCTTGATAATATTCGAGTTCGTCTTGGAGGGTCATAGTGTCATTTTAATAATTCTATTTCCTGTTTAACATTCTGCCAGTATCTAATATGATATTCTGTTCCCTTAATAAGCATTTCATCAACGCAGATTAAAGCACATAATTTTGCCTCCTTTAATATATCATCAGGATTTGCAGGACAATCCCAGTAACAATCCCATGTAGTTACTAATGGCTTAAATTTACCGACCAGCTCTATCGCTTTTTCTTTTGCTTTCATATTGTTGGGGCTTTAGGTAATGATATTTTCTTCCAAAATGTAGGATCAACTAATTCTCCGTCAAAGAAAAACGAATTGTCTTCAAATGCATCTCCACCCTCTTTTTTGAAGAAACAAACATCTATCCATGAAATACCGCCTTCGGACAAAATCTTTATGCATAAATACGCCCCCTGCACTTCAGGAAGTTTTGTCTCCACACTCACCCACCCATCATTCTGTGAAGCGTACCATTTGGCAAATTCTAACATACAATTAATCACCTCTGTATGATAGCCAATATGCCCTAATGCTGCATCAAGTTTTGGCTGTTGTAATATCACCTCTTCAGCCTTCTGTCTAATTTCTTGTTCGCTCATTTTATTATTATTTATTAATCTAATGAAGCCTCTTTCCATTCTTTTAACTTTCTAATTTCCATGATCTGCTCAATGGATAAATTTTCTGGTAAAAGTGGCCAGCCTTTTGATATACAATAGTCATAGACTATCTGATTTCTTTTTTTAATAATTTTATTTAATTTGTCTTGGTCTTCCATTGGTTAGTTGTTTTCAAGTTGTTTTAAAAGTTCATCAGCGATGTCTAGTGAATATTTTATAGTCGCATTTATTTGTATTTCCGCATTATCAGTGAATGGAATACCCTTTTCTATCATAGCATTTTTTGTGTTGAGCGTTATCTGAGGATTAGCCACTATTCCTTGCATAGCCATAGCTGCAAAGTATTCTCGCTTGGTTAGACCATATTCATAATGTTCGCTTTTAGTTCCTTTGTGTATCGTATATGGATATGCTGGTTTTTCTGCGTTATTCATCTTATATTAATTTTAAACTTTCGATTATTGCTGAGGTTAAGGCCGAGCAATAGCTTTTGTTCGTCAATCGGCTAATTGTTTGACCTGTTCAATTATTTCAGAATTATTAATTACTGTTTTTTGTTCAGAATATTTTTTACAATCCTCTAAATACTTTTGATTGTTAAACATTTTCTTGCCAAGTTTTTTGTGGTAATAAATGTATTTTTTACTATTTATGTCAGGTTTTTTCATCTTATTTATTTTTATTTATCCCCTCAACCAACTAAGAAAGAGAGATGTTGTTTTCTATCTCAATTTGTAATATTCCGTTCTTCTTGCTTGGTTATAAAATAGCATCAGCTTTACAGGTGACACTTTATATTTGTTAATCATGTCCCACGTTGAGAAATAACCATCCAGGTACAATCTGATTAGATCGCTTTCGATATCCGGCAATGTGTAAATCTGTATGTCGCAAATTGGCTCTGTCATTTTGCTCTTTCTATTTTATATAAATGCTTAAACCCTGGACACTCTTTCATCAGTGTTACTTTTTTAGCCATGCAAACAGGGTAGGGCATGCGGTTAACAATCACTTGCCCATTGAATGTGAGTGTGTAAAATTTCTCTTCCTTCTTCCGAGGAATAAGAGGATTAAACATGTCCTGTTGTAAGTACTTTTTTGTTTTCATTTAACTGCTTGATTTTGTGTTTGTAAACGATTATCAATTCTTTGATCTCCGGAATAGAAAGATTTAATTCTTTATGCCTATCTGCATCCAATTTTTCTACTCGCTCAATTCCTATTTTTTTAATTAAGGCCGGCCTGTACTCTGATAAATTGCCCCTTTTCTGCCTATTACAATGCTCATTACATTGCAAATGAACATTATCCTCATTGAACCGCAGATAAGAGTATGTAGTGGGGTGGAAGTGGCCAGCTGCATAAATAACTTTCTTGGTTGTTTTACAGCTAATACATGGAAGCCCTGCATCCCGAAGTCGGATGAAAGTGTTAAATACTTTTTGGAGCAGTTGAATATAATCGGAATGCCCCATTAACTTTTCAGTCATTACTTTCTTTTTATCCTTCCAATCCTTATCCTCTTTTTTCTTAGCCAAAATTCTTGTCCTTTCAATTCCGCATTTAGGTGAGCACACGTATTGTAGCGGAGTTCGTGGAGCAAATTGTATCGTACAGTTTTTACACTTTTTTAATTTCAGCATATTAATTTTTTGTGAACGGAACATTTGTCAATTGGCGCCCATTATTCCAAATCGAATAAAGCCCCTTCGCATTAATATTTATTTTCATCGTTTCGATCTTTCCGAAGAATTTAATGTTTCCCCCAAGGTCAACCACCCATCCAACTTTTTTCGTCCCATCCAAATAAGTAAATGGTCTCATTATCCGTCCAACCCATTGATAGTATAGAGCCAACGACATTGTAGATTTAGCGATCAGTAGAGCTTCTAAATCCGGTTTATCAAATCCGGTCGTCCATTTGCCGACAGCTATTACGCACCTGATTGTATTTGATAAAAACTTCGCTTGAATTTCAGAGCAAGCCTGCTGAGATAACTCTCCGTGAATAACCACAGAGCCAGGTATCATCCGAGATACCTCATGCGCCTCCGCAACCAAAGCGCAGAATACCAGCAAATTTTTTCTTTTTGCCAACAATCTATTCGCATAACCAGCAGTAAGCTGAGACATGTTAATTTGCTTATAATAACTTTTTAAGCTGGCATCAGTGAAGTCTGTACCAGTGCTATTCGTTTTTAACATAGACCGGTTTACCACATCGAAGTTGAAGTACTCCAGTTGCGCTAAGTGTCCAGCATTGAAAAGAACATCATTCTGTATATAGTAAAGCACTCTGTTAAATATTCTTGGATTGGTCCTGGTAATGAATCGCAGTTCTGCGCCAAAAGAACTCGAAGCCAATCGATAAGGTGTAGCAGTCATTCCAAGAACTTTTGCTCCAGGAATGTTCTTTATAAACTCATGGTACATTCCTCCTTTGGAATTTACCAAATGACATTCATCGATAATAATGTTCTTGCAATCTCGAAATAAATGCTGCTTATTTATAACACTTCCAATAGTGGCGAACGTAATCTTATCAATAAATTTACTTCCGGCAGAGGCCGAATAAACCCCGGCCCGGTAACCATAAGACAGAAATTTATTTAGGTTCTGTATGAGTATTTCTTTAGATGGCTGGAAAACAATAGTCTTATCTTCCAATGCCATTGCAGTATTCGCTATAACAACACTCTTTCCTGAACCAGTAGGAAGTATTTCAATGGCGTTATAGTTTGCATCGCCATTGAAATACTTAACACCGACATCGATAGCGTCAGCCTGATATGTGCGTGGTATAATCATTATTATAATTTCGCCGATTCCATATCCATTTCGTGACCGATATTTAGCTGCTTCGGGTCTTCCTCGTCCGATTCTTCTACCTTGGTACACTTACCACCCTTGTATAATTCAACTTCAAGTCGTGCTTCGTCAGCGGCCTCCTTCAGTTCATTGTACCACTGATAAGAAGATAAATTGTCTAATGGAATTTTGGGAGTTTGTAAATCCATCCTTTCCCCGGAGCAACTTACGTGCTTGTGTCCGATCAAAACAATAGCCTCGTTTTCTCCAAGGGCAAATATTTTAAATCCAGTTACCTCGTAGTCTCCTGTAAGAACATGCGGACGTAACTTGTCAATATTGCTGACTTCTATTCCGGAGTGTTTAAACACATCATCTATCGCTGCAAGATGTACATTCAATCTCTCGAAAGCATCCTTCATATCCTGATCAACAATGCCATTGCCTTTTACAGTATGCCGGTCTCCAATTCCGACACCCGATTTTATTTCAAATGCGTAATTACAGAAATCATCCACGATAGATGCGCTCATGATCTTGAACGGTTTTTCGTCCAGCACTTTTTTTAATTTGTTCTTTTTACTCATTGGTTGTTTTGATTTTATTGGTTATTACTCTTTTTCTAATTCTCGTGTAATCGCTGTTGAACTCTACTATGAAGCCATTGTCAACGTCTTGGCCCCAATCGATTATTATTTTTATTGCTTCCACTTTCATCTCTTTGTCTTGACCGGTGATGGGACCTACTGAGCCATCTTCCCTTTCAATTAATTTTCTGAGCATATCGTTTTTAAAGTCGACTGTTATCATCAGAATTCGATTTGCTTTTTAAGTGTTTCATTCTCCTTTTTCAATTCAGCATTCTCATGTCTGAGCTTTACATTTTCCATTGTAATATGATGGTTGTATTGAAGCGCAAAGGCTCCTTGTTGCCACATTTCTTCGGCCCATGCGTAATGACTTTTTAACCACTCCAACGTTGATTCCACCTGTTTTATCCTTTCAGTATTTTCCGACTCGTATTGCATTACGTTTTTAAGGTGATCTTCCTGCAAGCAAATAGTGGCATTCATTTCTGCTTGCCTACACATTTTTTCAAGAAGATCGAGGTTGCCAAAGACTATATCGCGCTTATTGAAATAGGCATTTATCCTTGTTCTTACAGGTATTTCTTCCCAAGGTTGATTTGGGTCCCATTGTTTTATTGACTTTACGTCACAATCTTTCTTTTCCATTAAAATGGTACTTCAGGTTGTTTTACACTTTCCTCTTCTTCCTTCGGAGGTGTCAATGGTTCAGGACGTTTGACTTCTACATAATCCTTCTCAGCATAAACCCTGGAGTGATCGTAGTTAAGCCAGTAGTATCTTGACTTCGCAACATCAAATTCAAGTGATACGGCCGTATTTGTTGCACGACCAACCGACTCGGGTTTAATCTTTCTGAAATAAATATCAGTCACCCTGCTATCAAAATTTTCTCTGTGCGTTACTATCATCGACTTACCATTGTTATTCCACTGAGCACCGCCTTCAATATCATCCGGAAATGGAGGATATATTTTTCTGTTTTTGTCCCTCGCAGGATTCTTCGGGTGAACGATAGTGTGAAAATGTAATCCTGTGCGTTCTGCTATTTCGTTTCTTACCGGAAGGGTGTAACTCAGATACGGAGCGTAACTTCCACCATGCGCTGTATAATCGTGGTGTAAATCCTTCCAACTATCGATCACCGCAGTATCGAGGCCATGTTCGCTTTTGTATGCAGAAGCAAACTCCCAAAATTCAATCGGCGTTAGCTTTTCTTTGTAGCTGGTACGATGAATGATCTTAAAGGATTGTATCAGCTTAGAGCAGCTACTAAACGCTTTTTTAATATCGATGTAGTTCGAATATTGCTTCTTGAAAGTCTGCCCGGTTTCCTTGTGAATCAGCTTTATCATAACTTCTACGGATGCCCCGATGTCCGGAACAAAAAGCATGTGCTTCCATCCGTAGAAATGCGTCATATTGAAAAGCATTTCCAGCATAAGCTCGCTCTTTCCGCTTTGAGGATATCCGGTCCAATCCGTGCATGAACCAGGCAGCATTGAGTAATGTTTTTGGAAAGAAGGAAACCCAACATACTTGCCTGCATCATAGCCGTTCTTGTGGATATTACCGAGTTGTTCCTCAACATCTTCGAACTGCAATATTTTAAATCCTTTCAGTTCCTTCATGGGTGATTGTTGGCTGTAAGTCGCGCCGCTCTTTCCTCCAGCGATTCTGTTGTTTTTCCTTCATCTGCAGCAAACTTCAACTTGCCTTCGTCATCGTCTTTTTTCGCCCATTTTTTTATCGTCCGCGTCCAATCAACTTTTTTGTTTCCCTCCACGCTCCAGTCGTCCGCAGCTTCATAGTAATGTTTGAGTTTAGATTTAGGCCAATCGGGAAATGCCTCTTTGAATTTGTCTTTATCAAATAAGAGGCACTGGGAGAAAAGAACCTTTCTTCCTATATTCTTCTCTTCTCTTCTCTTCTCTATATTGCTTTGATTCGCTTTAGGTTCGGTTAGCGGTCGGTTAGCGGTCGGTTTCTTATTTAGTATTTTCGCTTGTTTCGGACGTCCACCTAAAGCCCCATTTTTTGAGTTTACAATTGACATTAACTTTTTATCCTCAAAAAGCTCATTTAAAAATTTAACTGAAATTAACCCATCTGTAACCGAAAAAAAGCGGTCGGTTAATTGTTTAAGTTGTGGAGGATTTTTATACCTTTTATTGATATCCTCAATGGAAAGCTTACCATTCCTTTGCCAATAAATGGCGCAGATATTTATAAATAAACCTTGTACATCGAATTCCTCAAACACTATATCTCCGGTTAGCCATTGGGCCACGTTGAATTTGAAGTATGGTAGCTCTTTCCCCATTATTTCGCGTTGCTTAATAGTTCAATTAATTTATTTTTCATTCCCACGTAGCGAGCAAAGCGAGCTTCCTTTTTTGCAGCAGCAGCAGCAGCAGCAGCATCAGCATAAGCAGCATCAGCATCAGCAGCAGCAGCAGCAGCAGCATCAGCATAAGCAGCATCAGCAGCAGCAGCAGCAGCAGCAGCAGCATAAGCAGCATCAGCATCAGCAGCAGCAGCATAAGCAGCAGCATAAGCATCAGCAGCAGCAGCATCAGCAGCAGCATAAGATGTCCTCGCTATCGCTCGGACCTCATTCAACTCCTTTTGGCTTATCTCTTCTGTCAGCGATTTTTTAAACATATCGGCAACCTTTATAATAGCCTCCTTTGTTTGTTCAGTTTTGGCGTGTCTGATAACCCCTGTCTTTTCATCTACAAGTAGCCAAACCATAAACTCTCTCCACACGTTTTTAAGGTCAACCCCTACCGGAATGCAGGATAAAAATTGAAGTGGAAATTCTTTTGCTTCGGCATTTGGCAGCCCTTCAAATATTCGATCTTCAAGTCGTGCTATTATTCGGGGAATACCCAACTCCGTTTCATAAGAGCCGTGATTTGAATCGTGTATAGTACATCCAACCGCACACCCTTTGCCATTATCCCAATATTGTCCCTTTACAATTTCATCCGCAATCGCATGCGCTTTTACCCTGGCAACATACTTGTCTTTAATTTCTTGCTTTCCGTGAAAGCTTAATAGTTGTTTCTTTTCCATACTTTGTTTTTGATTAAGCGGTTTGTAATTTGTTTAAATATTCAGGCATAAACTCCACCTTTAATTCTTCGGTATCGCGTTGCACCTGCTCCATGATTATTTGAAAGCCGTTCTCCTTTGCCTTTGCTTGTAATTCAGCAAGCAATTTTGTACCAAGACTTTCTCCCCTTTGAATGAAGAGCACCTCGGCACCAGGAGCCTTACACATTTTAAGCTGTGCTTCCAGCATCATTATTTCTGCTGTGCTCATATTGTTTTCATCAACTATTTTGCCTTTATAGTACACCGTTTCAGAATCGAAGGAGATACCATCGATAGGTAAGTCCATGTCCTTTATCGCATCTGAAATGGCTTGTCTGCCTGTTTCAATCAGGGCCGTTAGTTCTCCAAATTCAGCTTCTGCATCATTTGCTTCCTTCTGTTTTTTAGAAAGCATTTCACAATTAGAAAACATTTTATTATGTTTCTCCGCATCACTTATTTGTTGCTTTATAGCAGTGGTATCGACCGGTTTGTTAGCTTCGAGAAACTTGTTTGCTTCACTGTTTTTGGTAGCTATATCAATAAGCTCCTCGCGTATTGAGGCGATCTTCTGTTCAAGTGCCTTGATCTCGTTTTCCTTTATAGGTATTAAAGCCTTGCGCTCTTCTATGCGTTTAGCAACCTCGGTGATCTGCTGGTTAACTTTTCCAGCAGCTTCGAGATCAGTGCTAAGTTTTGAGGTGTCGATTGGCTTTTCATACTTCTTAAAATCGTCAGGAGAAACGCCAGCAGTCTTTAAGAACCCTCTTGCAGCATCCCGAAGCCTGCCAATATTTGTGCGGTCATCGTAGGCTGTTGCAACCCTGTTCTCTTCAATAGCCAGCAGTTCTTTTGTATCTGCATCGAGATAACTTTTAATGATTTCAATTTGCTTCTTCTTTCCGGAGGCTGTTCGGGAGAGCTCGACAAAATTGTAGTCAAGTTCAAGTTCGCCAACTATGGAGCCAATGGCAGATTTACGCTTGTCTTTCATGCCATTGGGGGCGATCACCGATAGCTTAACTTCTTCCTGTTCACCTTTCTTCTCGATCTCCGCTTTAAAGATGTATTCGGTGCCAGGGATTGGCTTGTAATCATCTGTGAAGTCTGCAAGCTTTATTTCGATCTCTGCTGTGTTCTGACCGTTACGCACTGCATTCTTACCAAATCCCAGCCCAAGCGCACCGAGGATGGCTTTAATTAAGTTGCTTTTGCCTACCGTGTTCTCTCCAACAAGGAGGATATTCTTTCCGTTTAGTTCCATGTCCATATCAGGAACATTCCGGTAATTGATTAGTTTAACTCTTTGTGTTTTCATGTTTCTTGTTGTTTTTGTGCCATTTGATTAATTGCTTTTTTGCTTCCTGATCGCACCATTCATTAACCCATGCTCGCGGAGTTGCAGTGTTTTGATGCGACTTAATGTGCCTGCATTCAAATTTCACTCCGTTAAGTTTTTGAAGAATAACTTTTCTTATTACCTGGAACCTGTGATCTTTCAATCCATACCATTTCATTAACTTTTTATCATCATTCAAAATGTGAATAGAATTAAGTGAATCGGTATTGATAATTATTTTTGTTATTCCCCACTTCTGAACCATAAGACAATGAATGGCATTTGCAATACAGGAAAGTTCTGCATGGTCGGGGGTTCTTATTTCGCCTTTGAGAAGCCCAGCCTTTGCTATTTTTCCTTGATTAGATACAACCCAAAAGGCGAATGTTCCCACCTTGTTTTTAGGCGACCAGCTTGCATCTGTATTAATTGTTACCAGCATGATTACTTCTTTTTAGATTCAAGCCAGGTGAACATTTTATCTGCAATGGCAAACATTTGATCGGAGGTAAACGCTTTCGGTGCGTCAGGTGATCTATTCGCCCCCCAAGTTGCTATCATTACATCCTTTGCATAAGCAAGAGCAAATGATTCATTTCCTTTCGGAGAGAAGTTCTTTTGAAATCCACCTTTGCCTTCCTGAACCGGCTTATTGATAATGGTATTTTTATATTCACCATTGATCTTTATTTCTAAAGTATATTCCTCCTCAGCTTCAACTTTAAATTTTGTCTGATCTTTTTTGTTAGCAGAGAACTGCCCTTTGTCGCCGTTTGCAAATTCAATTAGAAAGTAGTACACAGTACCCTTGGCACCGGCCCACTCTTTTTGAAAATCAATCTTTGTGACTTTCGATTTCTTTGTTTCCATTGTTGTTTTTGGTTTTAATTTGTTTTTTTTCTTCTGATGCTTTCCAATTCTCGTAGTAATAAGAATCATCCATGTAGAGGCTTTGCATCGCCTCGGCTTCGCGTTGTTCCGCAAAGACTTGTTTCATTCTTGACATTTTTGTAGATTTGCACTGTTTCTCAATTTTCCGGCATCTTTATCGGTTGCCGGATTCCCGATTACTAAGCGGAGATTCCAGTCTCCGCTTTTTTCTTTGGATATATTACCTTACGTTCAATCTGTCCGAATACCGCTTCTCTGACTTCATCAACAGAACACCCATCATCATTTTTAGTATCCTGCCTTGCTGCCATTGTTCGTGCCTTATAGATAGCCACATCTTCACTCTCGGCATTAATGTAAAAGC
Source organism: Bacteroidota bacterium (assembly GCA_040388455.1). GTDB lineage: Bacteria > Bacteroidota > Bacteroidia > 2-12-FULL-35-15 > 2-12-FULL-35-15 > 2-12-FULL-35-15. Next base: position 10,847 of record JAZKBX010000105.1, on the reverse strand, counting down.
TCATTGTTACTGCGTATCTCATTTGTCATCGATTTTGAAACCCCAAATAATTTTCTCTTTCCTTTTTTTGATTTTCGCCTTTAAAATCTGATGGGCTATTATACTACCCACCACCATTACTATAAACCCAATCAAAATGCCTGATACAAATAGTTCGAACATTTTAAATAAAGGTTAGTATGTAAGTTATTATAGCAGCTATTGTCATTATCACAGCCACTTTGAACGCTCTTTTAGAATCGTATTCTCCGGGTTTGTGTTGTTTGTTCATTGTTATTTATTTAGACATTCTTTGCAAATCTGTTCATCGTCTTCATGATTGCCTGGACAGTCAGGCCAATGCACCCCGATAATCTTTAGGTCCCTTCCTTGTGTCATTTTATCAAGCTCACTGAATAATACCTTTTCATTTGGAGCCTCTATCTCTATTTTGCTGTATCCTCTGATTGGATCAGAGAAATATTTGTTTAGGATGCTATCGAAGCCCCAGCTTGATACGAACCCTTTTAATGTTACTGTGTAATTCATTGCAATAATGAGTTAAGTCCGAGTATTAAACCAGCTAAAAACAGGATGATTGCCACTGCCTTGATCTGGTTTTGTTTTTCTGTAGTCATTCAGATTGAATTTTTATTTATCAATAGAATGCTTTTGTCAAGCTTTTTTTGTAATTCAAGTATTTCGCTATGATCGTAAGCCTCATTTTTTTTCTTTAAAAATCCAGCATTCGTTATTATTAAAAGTGTGTCTTCTGAGATACCGAGAATGTCGGATGCCTTTTTACAATCAACCATCACTTTCTTATCGTATTTTCAATGTCCTTTTTAATTGCCTCCTCTTCGGCTCTTTTTTCTCTGATGATCCTTTGGGCTATTGTTATTATCACCTTGTTTGAATCTGTGATGGGTTTTGATGCCCTTAAGACCATATTTACATACTCGTCAGTATACCCTGCCTCCTTGGCAATATCCATCTGTGCGCCATGTGGCAGCTCTTCTCTTATTGCATCTAGTGTTTCTTTTGGAATTATCATTTTAATTGTATATTTGTTTAAGATTTGTTTGTGCAAAGTAAAACATAACTTTGAATATACACAAACATTTATTTGAATATATTTATTAACAATGGCAAAGAGTATTTCGGAAAGAGTAAATATGATAATGAATGAATATGATCTAAACCCTCATTCATTAAGCGTTAAACTCGAAACTTCGGACACTGTAGTAAGGAATATTTTGAATGCAAGAAATGAGCCCGGATTCAAACTTATCAACAACATTATTCAAAGATTTGTTGAAATAAGCCCGGAGTGGTTATTGACCGGAAATGGACAAATGAAGCGTGTAGAATATCAAAAAAAGTTCATTGAGCAAAGAATTGACGAAATAGAAATCAAGGTAAGCGGATTAGGGCAATTGCTTCCCCTGATGAAGCCTAAGTCTGAAGAGGCTGCAAATATATTAGCCAAATTCCTGGAGTCCAATCCGGACCTGGGAATCTATGGCACTGATCCTAACAAGAAGAAAGTTTAATTTTTATGAGGAGATTCCAGCATTTGATTTATTTTAGTATGGTCCACGCATTTGTAGTTTCGATAGTAGCCACATTTGAGGCAATCCTTCTTTTCAGTAAGAAGTTTTGTAAAGACATCCAAGGAAATTTCAATCTTCAACCCACGTATCTTTTTCATAAAAAAAATTTTGTTGGACGGCAAAAGTACTTGGTTCATCGTATAAATCGCCTGTTAATCACCTACGTATAAATGCTTAGGTGTGATTAATATTTAAAATTCAGTACCTTTGTCATCAAATCCAAAGACATGAAAAAAATAATATTTATAGCTATAGCCTCATTAATTCTGGTTTCCTGTAAGAAGGAAGAGCCGGCAGATATTAAAAATGGCACCATTGTTATATTCACAAGCAATAATAACTATAATGGGGTTAATAAATTTTATGTGATTATTAATAATAATGATACGCTAGGTGAATTAAAGCATAATGCATATCCTCCAAGTTGTGGAGAGGCTGGATTCATTACTATGGAAAATAAACCAGGAAAATACACCCTAATTTTTAAAAACAATGGAGCATATCAAAATTCTATTATTGATATTACAATTGAAAGTGATAAGTGTAAAAATTATGATTTTGTGCAATAAAAAAAGACTACTTATCCATCATAGCGTCAAGCTGTTTCTGTTTAGCAGCTGATCCGGTAGAGCTTCCGAAATAATATCCAACAACTCCCATGCTTAAAGTAGTCAGCGCTCCGGTAATTCCGGCAAGCTGAACTTCTTTTTCTTTTGGTATGTCAACGTAAAGCATTTGATACCAAAAAAAGAAGCAGGATCCTAAAATCAAAAGGGCAAGGACCGGTTGAATTATTTTATTTATTAAAGGAGCGTGTTCATTTGTTGCGATTTGTATTTCCCTGTTACGGGCATCGGCCATATCTTGCATTTCCAATTCCTGTGCATCTAATAGCATTTTTGTGACCTCTGTCCTATCTCCAGGACTTAAAGTACTGTCAGATGTTATAATGTTTTTTAGAATGCCCAACGCTCCTTTTTCAGGCAAGAATCCCCCAACGACATTTAAGGCATCGGGCATTTTGTTCGTAACGAATTCGGCAAGCTTAGGGTGCTTGGCTTTAAATATTGGTCCCATGCATTAGTTTCTTAGTCTGATATATTCAAATGCCATTCCTGCAATAAATGCAGCGAATTCAACAATTACAATCCAAAAGAATCTTTTCCGTTGTTTTTCATACTCCACCTTATTTTCATTAGTATAGGGATGCCATATAGCACAAGTGGCAAATACAATCACTATCATCATTGGTATAAACCAATCCAATATAGTCTTTGACTCTTCCATTATTTTATAGTTAATACCTGGTTTCTATTTCCATGTTTAGAAAAAGATATATGAACCCATGCTGGATTTCCATCTTTGTCAGGATATTCTAAAATTAATTGGTCAAACTTTAAGTTAGCTTTTGCCCAATCGAAAATTTGCTTGTTTGTTATAACAGTTCCATCTGCATCAATATCAATTGCCTCTCCTTTGCAATGTTGAGAAGTCTTACTTCCTCCAACAGTCGCATTTAAAGCTTCACATCTAAAAAAAGATGATACTTTTAACTGAATCCCAAAATGATTTCTTATAGGCTCAAAGCATGCTTCAGCAACTAATTTCATAGCCTCTAACTGCACCTCATTGGGCTCGTTTGGTATTCCATTTCTAATAGCCGTTTGACTTTTGGTAGCCTCCAAAAGAGTGATGTGTTTAGATATATTCATTGCCTTTTATAATTTAGCATATACAAATAAATATCCTTCTGGACTTGCTTTATTTCACGAAGATCCTCCCGGATCAATTTTACATCTTCAACTCCTGCTTTTTTCTCTTGCTCAGCCTTCAATTGGTTTGTTGAAAATTCGACATTGTTAAGCCTGTTAGTAGTATTATAATAAAAAGCAACCATGGATATTATACCACCGATTACAGACACGGCAATTATTTTTATCAACTCCTTCTTGGCTGAGGCTATCATATCAAAAACATCCTCATTTAATTTTTCTTTTGTCATTTGCTTAAAATATGTTTTGTCCCATTATTTTATGGATAAAGTCTTATTTCTATTAGTATATCTACTAAAAGATCATCTTCAAATGCTGGTGTTGAAATATTGTATGTTGTAATTGCGGTTCCAGTTATGTAATGGCCTGAGCCAATTTGCATGTCTTGCGCGTCATTCAATGTTGGAACAATAACCATTGTTTTTGAGGCATTTCCTATATTTACGGAATAACTGCCAACAGCAAGCCTTGACCAGGTTGGCGTTCCTCCAGTTGTGTTTTCTAATATTGTAGCAACAGGAGCTGATGTTCCAGATTGATTTAATACTGCGACATATTTTTGATACACAGGTATTGCCGAAGCTAAGTCAGATTCTGAATAAGAGCTTGATGCCAATTTCCCGGATCCGTTAGAAACTACAAGCTTTGAAGCCGTTAGGTTTGATGTCAATGTAGTTGAAATTGCCCCTGTTAATTTTGAAGCGATGTAAGTGTATACAGTCGACAATATTGTCTTTTTAGTTATTGAGGAGCTTACAACAGGTATTACATCAGCATCCGATAATGACGAAAGCGATGTTAGTGCTGATATTTTTTTATCTGGCATGAATTATTTTTTAAAAACAAATTTTAATTCTTCTTTCCCTTTCCAAGTGCCAGTCCATTCTATATTTCTTCATATTGAAAGTATTTGTGTTCCTAAATCAAGCCCATACTGCAATGCACTTGCATCAGTCCAATGAGCAGAAGTTGGGGCATCCAAAACAATTCCAGTTTTAGATTTTAAATAACAATTGGCTTGAGATCCAACTATATTACCCTGGGCTGTCTGAATAATACTTCTTCCAGGGAAAGTTGTTATGTCCAAGTCTGGACACTCCAATATCACAAATTTTGCAGTCGGATGCAATGCTTTTATTTCGTTAATTCTAGCGATAAGATTTGCCTCATACACATTTGCCCTTCCAACCTCCAATGCATCCGTCTCCTTCACCCCCATCACATACCATAACGAATAAGTCGACCATCCAGACAATGAAATAGCTGTTGTAACGAAGTCACTTTCTGCATTATCTCCTAAATTATTTCTTCCTGTTTCTGCTATATTCCATGAACCATCTATTGATGGATCTCCCCATACTCCAAGAGTCATTGAAGTACCTGGTACGCTTGCGTTAGCAATAATTACTGATTTAGATTGATTTGTAAGTTGAAGAGCTAAAGAAGTTGTGTAACTAAAATAAGTTCCGGCATTTGCTTGTGCGTAAAAAGAGTTATATCCAGCACGAAATGTAACTAAAGAAGCAGGGAAACTACCTTCTGTACCATAGCTTGCCTTATAAACTGATCTCGCATTAATAATTGGCTGTTTATATGCCTCCGTTAAAGAGCTTACTAAATTTCTATCCGAACCATTACTTTGATCTTCTACAACAACAAGTATGTTTTCGTTGGTAGCTTGCAAATCAGCATCTAATTGTACATCGGCAGCATATAATTTAGCTATATCTATACCACCATACCCAAATTTCCAATCCGATATACGATTAGCACTACCATAAGTCATTACACCATTAACATTATCCACTAAAATATAAAATGGAATGTGGTGCAATCCGTAAAAAGTTTTTGAAACTGGCGCGCCCTGTTGTACTCCATTTTTATATCCATATATCAAATCGCCAACCATTCTCATTGCATACCACCCTACAACAACCGCATTGGCATAAGTAACACCCGGATCAATATTAAATAAATCACCTAAAAAATTACCTAAAAGGTTTGGTGTACCATTTGCATTGGCTCCATTGGCATCCGCAGCACCCCAATCCGTTTGAAAAGTTCCATCAGATCCATCTTCTGTTACTATCCAAGAAACAAAAGAATCATTAGCAAGTAATGGGAAATCATTAGGTATAAAATTCGTATTAATAGCAGCATTAAAATTTGTCGATCCTTTCGATCCTCCCAATGGTATCCATCTTATTTGTGTTGAATCCTGCAATATTTCAACTGCTGGTGTTGATGCCGGATTAACTACACTGATATACCCGTTCGCCTTGCTTCTTCCGTTTGCCAATCTAAAAGCCCTTAAAATATAAGGTGAATTTCCATCAGCAATTACCGTTTGAAGCCAAGTATTGTATGCTGCTTTTTGAGTGTCTGTATATTCATCAGGCACTTCATTAAAATAAGCAAGTGCTTGTGCCAAATAGTTAGCATTTATTGCCGTTGATCCAGATGTATTATTTCCAAAAGCATTTGTTGCCTTTAAAGTAGCTCCATAAGTTCCTGGAGTATCAAATCTTATTGTTGGATTCTGAGAGGTTGATGTTCCAGCTGTATATACATAATCAACATTTACCACTCCTCCTGTTATGGTCCATAACCATGATGTTGGAGTATTTGTAGAAGTATCAGTAAAAGCTTCTGTTAATGGCGCATCTCCTGTGGCTGGATCAGGATTGGTTGTAAATGAAGCAACAGGGGCAGAGCCACCTCCACCGACATTTACTAATCTTATTGCAAAATTATTTCCGCTTTTTAAAGCAATCTTTCTTATAATATCCTCAGGGGAAGATTTATCGTCACAAGTTATAAATTGATCGTAGGCCATAAATCATTCTATTACAGCATTAATCCCTACTCCTCCATCATCAGTATTTGTTGCTATCAGGGCAATGATGTCTTGCCAGGTCAAATCTTTATTTGTAGTGCATGTAATAGCGTCCGTCCATACTCCATCGGAAGTAACATCTTTAATGGCTAAAGCGTAATTGCCATTTCCGTCAGTACGAACAAAACGCCTGATAAAATCTTCAGGCGTTAAGTCTTTAAAGTCACAGTTTATAGGACTTGCCATATTAGCTTGCTGTTCCTGTTCTTAATGCAACATCTCCGTTTGCGTCAAGAGCAAACAGGCCCTTAAGAGCAGCTTTAATATTTGCTTCGTCAGGTGCAATTCCACCACAATCGAAATATTTGCTTCCACTAACATTAGTGGTTGCATACAATCGTAAATATGGGTTGCCGCTTGCATCTTTACCTATTGCTGAAGCTAAGAGCTCATCAAAGGTTAAATCTGTTGCACAAGCTATTTTACTGTCATTTGCTGCCATTGTTATTTATTTTTGATTATTAAAACTGATCTCCGGTCGTGTTAGTTATTGGTGATGCGATTCTCTCTGGTGAGAATTTAGCTTCCCATGTAAATTCAAAATCGATATATTGAACCTCATCAAATCCTTCAGGAATAACCGGGTTAAGTTTTAATGTGCCCTCTATCCCTGAATTTCCACCATATAAAAGCCCGTTATCTCCAGCCCCAACACCTCTGGTATTAAACCACGCAATAACACTTCCAGTTTGGCACTCGGTTGATCTCATTGCGTCCCAGTTTGCATCAGTTAAATCATCGATACGTCCAGTCATAGTAAATGTCTTTATTCCATTTACTTTTCTGCCTAATGAAATTTTTGTTACTGTTTGCTCAGGTTTTGCCAACTGAAATATTCCTATAAGAGTTCTTATTTGAGAAGCTCCTGATGCATCCTGATCTAATCGTGAATCCCACTCGGCTGCACTCGACCAGTCCGACATTGGACTTCCTGGAGTTGTATAATGAAATTTGGCTATCTCACCATTTTTAATGGCAGGAGCACAAAGACTAAAATCCCATGCTGGTAAATTACTTGTACAATCGGTCGGGCAGGTAGGTAATGACATTTGAATTAGTATTAAAGTTCCCGACAAAAGTCAGGCAACTAAAAATCTAATTCAATAACAGATTGTTATTTTGTTTAATCGCAGCAGCTTCCCTTGACTACCTGATCATCCTGTTCAAAAATTACTTCAACAATAGCCAAGCATTGATTGGAGTTTTCTTCCCAGGTGGTATTTACTTTTACATTCCGGATATTTGAGCTGTAAAGGCCATTTGTATATGTTAAAGTAATTGTGTCGTGCAATGCCATGGCTTCCAGCGCATCTGCAATATCTTCCGGCACCACAACTTTAAAGCGATAGTTTTTTACAAGTGTTTCAATTTCCTTTATAAAAACACCATCTCCGTTATCATGGCCATCTTCTGAATGTAAATAATCAGGCTCCCCTATTTCTGTATCCAAAAACAATTTGTTTTTAAATAACCCCAATGGAGTATCGGCTGTACTATAAAGTATTCTTCCTAAATCGCAGGAGTTCTTCCACTCCAGTTTTATGTAGTTTGCCATGGTTTATTCGAGTAAAATTCCAAATGATGTTTCTTGTAATAACTTAGATCCTGTTTCTTGTAATAAATAACTACTATCTGTATTTGAGCTTATTGTATTAACTATTTCAATGAGTTCACTATAGTAAGATATTCCATTTATCGTAAGTATACTTTCATATTTACCACACGGCAAGTTAGAGATGGATCCTCCGGTATAATAAACATAGTCGTAATCACCATTATTCTCTATCACTATTGGCGACATGTCCAGGTTATGTTCACATGACCCATCAACATCTCGCAATACCCATGAGTTTTTTGGATTACTTATAGTTTCGGGTTTCCTGAACATAAAAGGCAATAAGGCATCGTCTCCGCAAAGGCGGTAATAATTGCACATATTTTTGCAATAGGTTTTATACCTATTTTGTTTTGCAGAATTATTATACCATCTCCAGGCTGTGAATAATGAAAAATCCATTTGAGAAAATGAAGTATCAGTAATATCAGTACAATAAAAAATTTCAGAATAAAATGTGCCCTGGCTTGTTTCAATAACTGAATAATAATACCCACAAGGAAGGACTAATGAGCCTATTGAAGATCCGTTATAAAATATATGATCAATGCCGTCTTTAGATGAAATATATAATTTACTTGCTATCGAAGCGCTTAAATCAACAGTTTGCGTATCGTTACTCATACAATTAATTGACCATGATGTTATGACAATACCTGCAGCGTGTGTGTCAAACTGAAATGGAAGTATTGAATTTAATGGGGTTAATCTTTTGTAATCACAAGAGGCCAGGCAATAGCTTTTATAGCGACCCTGTTTCTCAATGTCATTGTACCAGCGAAATCCTAAACTTAGTTCGTCCTGTATCATGCGAATGGAAATAAAGCATATTTTTTCATGAGATATAACTCTATTCTTTGCCTGTTATAATCACTTAGACCAGAATCATACAATATGATTTCTGCCATATCTCCTTTAAGAAATTGAGCTCCATCCGTACCTATTGTAAAAGCAGCTGACGCCGGTTGATTTGGATTTGCTAAAGTAAATGGCAGTTTTCGGCTTCCATTTCCGTAACAATCAACTGTAGCATCTGAATTTCTAATGAATTCGAAAAGAACAAAATTCGTATAGCCATAATCAGAAGCCGTATAGCCTAAAATAGTATCAATAATGTTTTCACCTATTCTTGCATTTACAAAACTTGATCCAATGGACTCTTGAATAAATTTCCTATTAAGGGTTGTAGGAACGCCAGCTGTTGGTCCAGAATCCGGATCTAAATAAGCTGATACACTAGTGGTGCTCCATTCAACCAAAGGGTCTTTATTTGTACGTATTGGCTGGAAACACTTAAATACAATGAATAAGCTACCTCTTTTTGATGGGAACGGTTGAAATGCTGATGTGGCTAAAGAATCGTTAGTTCCGTCAAATCTTATTATCGGCAATCCGTTTAAAATACCAGCAACTTTTGTAGGTTGATTAGCCCCTGTAGCCTGTACTGCATGTCTTCCATTTCCGCTTTGGTCCGTCCAAGAGCTTATTGCCCCTGCAGCATTTGCATCATCTCCCTTAAGCCACAAGGCTAACCCACTTAAATCCGAAGGTACAATGTCATTGAGATTTTCTTCTCCATACAAAAGACCTACAGTCAAAGTATCGCTCTTTATTTTAAAAGAACCTTGGGCTAGGTCTCCATTACCTAAGGCTGTTTGCATATATTCAGATGGATGAAATTCATCTCCACAACATAATGGAATTACAAAGTCATTTTGTCTTTTTGTCTTTTTTTCAGTGTAAATGAATAAATTTCCATATGATGTATTTCCATAAAAAAACTCGGCAATGAGCTGCGACCTGTTATGTCTAAAGAATTTTAATATCAAAGAAAACAGGTAAAATGCATTGTTTGCCCAACTCAATACATCATATTTGTTTGTTCCTGAATTGAAAATAGTAGCCATTATCACAAAGCCCGAATCGGACTTTACACTTTCAGGACTTCCCCTTAGAAGTATGAGGTTGGTTGTTATTTTTCCTGTATTGTATTGTTTTGAAAAAGGATTTTTAACACAATAAGAATCATAAACAACTTTTGCAATGGATGACGTTTCATCTACGGTCCAGTTTTCTTCTGACGGAACATCATCTTTATTGTAGCTGTATTTATTGGTGTTTAATGTCCATTTGTCATATTGCGAAAGTGTTAAATTCAAACCAGCCTGAGATTCAAAATAAGAAATATGCTCCACTCTCACTATTCCATTTTCAATGGACCAAAAAACATTAAAAAAGGCATTAAGAGACCTCATCAATTCCTTCCATGTCATTATCCCTTCTGTTGATAAAGAAGAAGGCGGAGGCTCTTTAATATCTATTTTCGCCCCTATAGTTATCTGTGTATATGGATTAATCTCTCCGGTCACATAATTTATAGTGCTTGTATTTTCTGGATTGAGTTGAAAAAAATCGCTGACAACCCCTCTTATTCTATTGCATGTTTGCGCTGCAATATATTCCAGGACATCGTTTAATAATCTTGTATTCGTGTAATTCCTATCTGCCAAAGTGGGGGCATTATAGAAAGTAGTAACTGCATTTGTGTCCATTATGTTAACCGAAACATCATTGTCCTCCATGCAATCAATATTGTCATCAGAGATTGGCTTAACCTTAAAAATACATTTGTCTTTGTCCCACTCTCCGGATGTTACAGAGAAATATGCTTGCCAGTCAATTATATAAGTGCTATCACAAAGTTTTTTTAGAAGATATTCTATTTTATCACACTTATTATTTGTTTCTATATCAAGAAAAAAATCGTAGTCAGATATACCGCTTGCTATCCTATTTGTAAATGAAAGTTTTCCTGTAAAAACCTTTTTAAAATATACCTTGTCTGCGTCTTTAATGTAGCCAAATTCAGACTCTATAAATCCTAAAGGATAAACCTCAGTAAATGTACTTTCATCATAAAGCTGAACAAATCCTAAGCTGGGACTTGCATAGGCACAATCAAATGAAATACT
>JAZKBX010000104.1:0-7366 GCA_040388455.1 Bacteroidota bacterium | reverse complement strand
GCTCGGGACCTCGAACAAACCTCAATAGATTGATTCTATTGAGGTTTTTCATTTGAAAACGGGCAAAATACATTGTTTTCTGTTCATTTCTGCTCTTTAAATGTTTCACAATTGTTTCACAGTTAGATCAAATGTTTCACACGGTGGGGATAAAATTTACCCTCAACTTGCCAGAAACCTTGCATTTTTTTTCGGTGCTGTTAGCCACTGTCTATTCTTCTAAAATCTCAGCAAAACACCTAAAACCCACAAATGTTTGTGCCTTGCCATCATATTTATATTTTGTGTCAATTTTTAAATATTCTGAATCATCTCTCCAACTCCCACCTTTAACTATTCCTTTTTCATTTATCATTTCAGCAACATTGCCGCCCATATTGTAAAGCCCAAAAATATTTTTCCAATAGGATTTTACCGGTGCTGTTACATCCATGTTTTCTAGATATTTTCCATCAATCCACATTGTATCTTTTACCTGACGTTTGAAATTATACATAACCTGTCCCTTTTTATTACGCAGCTCTTTCCCTTCCCAAGGGTAAATTGCAGAACTATCTCCTGCTTGTGCTGCAAGTATCCACTCTTTTTCGGAAGGAAGTCGAAAAAGTACTTTTTTAAATTTTCTTTTTTTGTCAGAATTATATTGTTCTGTCAACCATGCACAATAAAGATTGGCTCCTTCATAACTGATATTTACCAAAGGGTAGTTTTGATATGCAGGGTGGCGATGGTAGTAATGAACATAGGGTTCGTTGTAAGTTAACTTGTCTGTCCATTTTAAAGTATCAATTTGAGCGATAGATAACAAATTTGTTTTATTTGATCGTTTCAAAGAATTCAAAAATGCGATATATAGTTTATTTGAAACTTCATATTTTGAAGCATAAAGTCCATCATTAATTTTCACTAAAGATTCATCGATTTCTTTTATGTGAATTTGTCCCAAGGCTGTTATAGTTAATAACGCTGATAAGGTAATTGAAAATAGTTTTTTCATGGTTGTGTGTTTAAATGATGGATACAGTTGAATGAAACAAAGGGATCTTGAAAAAGAGACAAATTTTTTTCGTAAATTATTACAGGACTTTAGAATAAAGCTTTCCAGCTAAAGTCGCCCTGCAAGCCCAAGTAGAAAAGGTAATTGTCACAAAAGAAATTTGCTGATGTACAAAAAAAGAATTTAGTACTTGTTGAAAGCTTAAGTTAATTATTGTATATATTCCAGTTGATGGAGTGTTTCTTTCTTTTGTACTTTAAAGCTGTTTGAGGCTTTTTGGATCACCCGGTCCTTTAGAAGTGTGCCTGTTACAGTAACTTCTTTGTTGACAGGGATATTTTGGAAGCACCATGTATTACCAGCTTTCACAGCCTTAATTATTGATGGTCTGCCATTTGTATTGAAAGATAATTCTACATTTTCTTCTGTTTTGGAATTTAAAGTGAAATGAATTTCATTTGCTCTCGCTTCGGGCCGACTATACCTGTCACAATTAACCCAGCCCATCTTTTGGATGAAAAAAGTATAGCGGCTGGGAGCGTAAAACACGTCACTCGCATCATACTTCAGCTTAAAATTGCCTTTCTTAAGGTTTTTATCTTCGATATATTCTTTATATTCTTTAAGGTATTTTTCATACTCCACTTTATTCATTACTTTGAACTGAAACGCTGTTTCTCTTGTAGCGCCTTGTATTGAAGGGACATAATTATTTTCCACCAAAGTTAGAAATTCACGAAGTGGCATTCCCGGTAGCAGGTCCTTTTCACCACCCGTTGAGCCAATGGGCTTCATTAATCCGGCAAAAGAAACTGAAAATGCTATTGAGTCCTTTTTCTTCAATGATTTTATCATCTCCTCTTTGGCGAACCTGAAATGACTTGCAAAATAGGATATGGAAGCTGTGTCATAATATTTTCCACCGGTTAATGCAGCAATGGGGTAAGGTGTTCTGGAATAATTATCCACCGTCCAATTTATATTTTCGGCAGTTTTCGTTTCTCCATAAAATACAAACATATTGACATCCGCCATCACCTCCGGTATAGGATTATACATTTCAATTTCTTCAAATCTTTTCAATTTTAACTGTTTGTCTCCCGATCTTGCTTCTAAATATATCATACCTCCGCTTTCCAATATTTTACCATTAGCCAAAGTTGAAAGACGCTCTTTTAGCATATCTTCCAATGTATAACACTCTTTAAGTGCAATGGTGATTTGCCCTTTAACAGGCTTGTTCATTGCATCAACAAAACTATTTGCTTTTATTACCAATTTAGTACCCTGTTCTCCTGTTATTGAAGTATCTCTGTTTGCCAGAATTGTAAATAACTGCAGCGGTAAAGATGTTCTTTTATAAAAATCGTCCAAAGAATTATATTTTTCTCTGTCATAGTTAGTATTTAACGAAGGGTTGCGGGTTGAGCTTTTAGTAGTAACTGCGTTTGTAATGTCTTGTTTTATTACATTATTAGCAGGTTGTTTATCTATTGATCGTTCCGGTGTTTCCGGAATATGTTTATCTATTGACAAGTTATTACTACTATCAATTTTGTTTTTTTGCGTTTTCGATGCTTGTTTTGATAAATAAATACCGGTAATTATTACAACGATAACCAAAGCACCAACAGTAATTCCACCAGCCACTTTTTTTGTTATAGAGCTATATTTAGTAGCTCCTGTAACCCTTTTAACAACTTTATCAAAATCCATATTGGGTTTGATATCTGTTGAAGTTGGTTCTTCCCTGTCAACAATTATTTTCCTGTTTTTCATTTTTATAATTTTTTAGTGCTGCGTGTAAGTTGGGATTTCATTTCCTTCAATAGTCTATATAACCTCATTTTAACCGCGGCCTCTGTAGATGAAATTATTTCCGAAATGTTTTTAAATGATTTATTCTCAAAAAATCGCATCTCTATCAACTGCAGATCATCGTTATCTAGATTTTCAATCAGTTCTATTAATTTAGGCTTATACTCCTCCCGGTAATCTAATTCTATGTCATCAATAATATCCTTGATCTTTAAAGAATTAATAGATACGACTCTTACTGCTTTGTTTTTCCTGAAAATATCGATAAGTTCATTTCTTGCGATTCTATACAACCAGGACGAAAATGGAATTTGCTGATAGTCATACTTAGGTAATTTTAGAATACTTTTATAAAACACATCGGCAGTAATATCATAAGCCAGTTTTTTATCCTCTATTCTGTTATAAATGAATCGGAAAATTTGTTCGTAATACTTTTCATACAAAGGCTTAAACTTCGTGGGGTCCTGTTTAGCCATGTTTATGCAGGCAAGCTCATCTATTACAACTTCTTCATCATTCTTTTTTGGTAAAATATCCATAGTAGGTGCTTTCATTATAAATTTAATCCCATCAACATATTACCTGTTTTACAATGATAACGCAAGCAATTAAAAAAGTAACAAAAAAAAATGAATTAGAATAAAAATAAATTAGAATTGAAAAAATCAGTACAAATAAGGAGGGACAAATTGTACATTCGAAAAATCTCCCCTCTAAGCAAAAATACCCTGAGGTAAATTAGAGGAATTTGATAAGGGACGCAACTAACAGATCAATAAGGTCAGTCTTTTAAGATTAATTTTCGTTTCACGTTTGCTTCGCGCAGAACGTTGTAATTATATAAATGGTAATGGAATTAGGTCATTTGGAGTACGGCTATATTCTCACGGAACCTCAATATGAAGGGTAAGCAACTTAATGTTTCTTACCCTTCTTGCTTTTCAGGCCTTCATTGCAGCACTATTCAGCTAGCCCGTCTAAAAATCCGCAGTAGGCTGGCTTCACTTTATACCAGGCATTAAATAATAATGGCCGGTCACTGCCATTCTTCGCTGCAAGCCAGCTGTCGTCATCACATAGCCCCCACATTGTTATTCCAAAGCGGTTCCGGGTGTTCAGTTTTCTGTATCCGGCCACAATTCCTTTCATTCGTTGTCCCTGGAGGGTTAACAAATGCCTGCCGAACATCCATAATTTACCGGTTTTTACTAATGAGATGTCAAATTCAGAATAATGAACTAAAAAGCCCCGATCTTCAATTTTCATTGTTGCCAGACTTATATCGCTTAAATACGGTTCAATAATATTGATATGCATTTGCATTCCTATTCCATCTATCTTAACTCCTTTAGTTTTCAGATTGGCGAAAAATTTTAAAACTGCATCAAGTTTTTCCGGTTTGGATTCCAGATCAAAATCATTGTAAAAAAGAATCGCTGCGGGATCCGCTTCGGCTGCATACGTATAACATTTCTCAATATACGCTTCGCCTATATTCTTTAGCCATAGGTTCTCTCTTAAAGATCCATTATCGTTAAAAGCCTCATTTAATACATCCCAGCTTTTTACATTCTTCTTACAATGTTGCACTACTGTTTGTATATGATCCTTTAACATTAGATCCCAGGCATTTTTGTCGCCTTTAAACTTTTCCATCCAGCGAGGGGTTTCTTTATCCCACACCAAGGTGTGCCCATGCAAGCGCTTGTTGTGTATTTGGCAAAAATTTATCAGGTAATCAGTCTCTGAAAAATCATAAACATTTTTTTGAGGATGAATAACAGCAGCCTTCATGCTTTTTTCTGCAGTAATACTGTTAAATTGTGAAACGATGAGATTTCTATAACGTTCTTCATTTAATAACTTTTGAAAATTTACAGCAACTCCAACCGGGAAATCGGCCTTTTCAAAAAGTTGAATCTTGTCGCATTCCGATTTAGCTGGTGAATTTTTGTTTACAAACCTCATTTCAGTTGGTTCAGAAGCCACCTCGGTTATAGAAGCCCTGAACGATAGTGTATAAATAGGATGGACAAGCAGAATTATAATATATAAAAGAAGAAGGTTTTTCATAAAAGTAGTGTACTGACTCTACCAAAATAACATGCCAATTCATTAAAATTTTGTTTCTTAGTGATTGAAAGTCTTTACAGAGATCAGAAAAATCCAAGCTCTTTTTCGCTCATAAATGTTAACTATATTTGTCTTCATCTATTTGTATTATATAGCATCCAATGAAATTTCTAAAAATTTATTTTCCGGTTATCATTTTTTTAGCAATTGGTTTTATCATTGCTACTGAAATTAATGGATTTCTGGGAATTACTTACAGCCCTAAAAAAACTCCTGAATCCGGAACTTACTCCACAATCCCTTCCACATCCGATTCTACAAGAACTTTAGGCATCAGGCTTATTGATATGGGTGGTGTAGGTATTATCCCGGACACAATTAATTGGGGAAATAATTATGAGCATAATGTGCATCGTTTTGAGGACATGATCATGGATTCCTTTCCATTTATTGATACAGCATCTTTTGACCGTGTAGAAAAAGAACTTACCATATATGTAAACAGGATAAAAGAATTCAATTATAGCGGAATTGTTTTTCCCGGATTTCTTGAATTTGTAAATTTTGATTCTGTAGGAAATGGTTTTGAAATATATCCTCAAAATAACATATACCGTTTGCGGCACACCGCTTTTAGAAAATATTTTTCAAAGCTGATAGAAGTCGCGCATCAAAATGGATTAAAAGTATATATGGGTTCGGATATGGCCACATTTACTACTCCTTTAAAAAATTATATCCTTAAAAATACCGGCAAAACAGATACTGAAAACAAGGAATTTTGGAAAATTTATCAATCAGGAGCAAAAGAATTGTTCGAAACCATGCCGGGTGTTGATGGATTGCTCATTCGTATTGGTGAAGCAGGCTCTGTTTATAACCGGCCGGGATGGGATTATTACAGCGAGCTAAGTGTTACTACTGATAAAGGTGTTCAAATGATGCTGAATTCATTTATTGATGTGGCGGAAAAATATAATAAATTAATTATTTTCCGGACCTGGTCGGTAGGAGTTGGGCAAACAGGGGATTTACATACCAACACAGAAACATACCACCGAGTGCTTGATACCATACATTCAAACAACCTGGTGGTTTCAACTAAATATTGCAGTGGTGATTTTTACAGTTGGCTTCCGTTTAACCCGACTCTTTCGCAAGGTAAACATCGGAGAATAACGGAGTTTCAGTGCCGCAGGGAGTTTGAAGGGCTGAATGCTTTTCCAAATTATCTTGCTCCTTTGCATCAGCAGGCGCTACAGCAGTTTTCTGCTAACAACAAACATTTCGAAGGTTTTTGGCTATGGTCGCAGGAAGGAGGGCCATTGCGTGCAGGGCCATTATCCATCTATCCTTTACATGGATTTAATGTAATTACCGATGCCAATGTTTTTGCTACAGCAAAACTTGCTCAAAATCCTTTTGCCGACTTGCAACAAATTACAAACGAATGGGTAAGGTTCTATTTTGGTGACGATTCACTATTGGTGAACAATATTACAGAGATGTTACTGATGTCGCACGATATTACCCGGAAAGGGTTATACATCACCGAATTTGCGAAATATGATATACGTGCCCTCGGTTTGGAACCACCACCCATGATGTGGATATTTGAATGGGATATGGTAGGTGCATCGAGCTCTGCATTGGGGAGTATTTATTATGTATGCAAACCTAATATTAAAGCCGCTGTTGCCGAAGGATATGAAGCAATTGAAGGCGTAAAAAAAATGAAAATATTGGTTGAGGCATCTTCAGGTAAGGCTTCAAAAAATCATGCCGATTATGCTAAATTGCTTGCGTCCCTCGATTATCAACAAAACCTGTTTACTGTTCTGGCAGAGTATCGCAGCTACTTTTTACACTATTATCACTGGTTAGATACTGGCGATGAAGGATCCTTGATTACCTGGAAACTGTCACTAACTAATTTCCGTGAACAGGAGAAAAAACATCAGGAACACTATTTAACCAACCTTGATTTCCCATCTTATAATTTCCGAGAAGCAAATGTTGGTGCAGTGGTTTCAACACGTAATATCCCTTCTGCATGGGTATCCAGGGTATTGATCCTGATCATTCTGGCATCGGTTTTACTTCCGCTGCTGATCAAAAAAGAGAGGTTACGAAAAAAGTGGGGGATCAATGGGATGAAACAATTATGGATAGGTGTTTCTAGTGTTTCTTCTGTAAGCGAACAGCTGCTGAATAAAGCGGACAAAGGAATGATACGCCTGATCTTGTTTTTGGCTATTGCCGGTGGATTGGTCACATTTACAACTTTTTCCGCACCCATGTTTTTTTCTTTCCTATTGCTATTAATTATTCTTTATACCGGACAGTTGTTTTTGTTTTTCAAAAACAAAAACAGAATAAGCAGCCTGTTGCTATTGGCTCCTTCTATCTTGTTGATCATACTTCCACTTGCAGTTTCCTGTGTGAGAGGCCCTATGTTTTTCTGGCTTTTATTCT
>JAZKBX010000103.1:0-8943 GCA_040388455.1 Bacteroidota bacterium | reverse complement strand
CAGATGTCAATAAAAAACAGGGGAGAACCCCGCAATTGCAGACTCCCAATTTTTTGGGTAATTTTTCATTGAGTTATACATTCTCCAAAATAGGGATAAACATTGATTATACAGGGAACGTTACAAGCCCAATGAATTTACCTGTAGTTCCAAATGATTACCGGCCCGAACAATCGCCCTGGTTCACCATACAGAACATTCAAGTAAGTAAAAAATTAACTAATGGCTTTGAATTTTATGGTGGGGTAAAAAATGTTTTAAATTTTACTCCCAGCGATCCTATTTTAAGGCCTTTTGACCCTTTCGACAAACATATCACCGAAAACAATCCGAACAATTATACATTTGATCCATCATACAATTACGCACCAATGCAAGGAAGAAGGTTTTTTATAGGTATACGCTATAATTTATATAACTGATCCTAAGCTTGAAAAGCGTATAGCTTAAGAGCCTGTTTAAATTTCATATAAATGGATAATAATATCCTATTTTAACACTTTGAGCCTATTTCGACAGGCTCATTAAAAATTTACACGTTTCCGTCTGAACTTAGTCGAAGAATTGTGATGACTATTAATGTTTTTAGCATAAATTTATACAAGCATTAAAAAAATTAATACTTTCAGATACAATTTTAATATATATTTAATAAAAATTATTTTAATTCCGACAACATTATAGATATGAATTTCAGATGCAATTATATGCTATAAAAAAAAACTAAAGGTTGACCCACATCAAAAATGAAAAATAAAACAATTGCAATATCTGATATTATGAAAATTATTTTAGTGATTTTTATTGTTTTCGCTTTCACAGCCTGTTCTCCTAAACTTCCTCTTGTTCAACACAGGAACAGTGTAAAAATAGAAGTTGGCCCCGGTCCAGAGGACATAGTTCTTGATACTTTCAGCACTTCGTATCCCCGAATTCTGGCTTCGTGTTTACAGAGAAGAAATGGAAAAGATGTTTATGCAGAAATCTGCGAAGTAAATTTAAATAATGATAATTTTAAAATTTTGAAAAGATCGAATGAACCACAGGGCATGGTATTTCGCCCTCATGGTTTTGATCTTGTTAAAAATTTAAAAGGCGAAGTATTACTATATTGTGTGTCACACAACGAAGAAAAAAAAGAACATTCAATTATTGTTTATACTGTTTTTGCTGATCACCTGCAGTTTAAAGAAAAGCTGGATTCTCCATTACTTGTTTCACCAAATGATGTTACAGCAGATTGTACCGGAGCAATTTTTGTTACCAATGATGCACGCAAACGTGGAAGTACAATGGAATCATTATTAAAATTAAAAACTTCTAACGTTGTTGGTTATCACCCCGCTAATCAACAATGGAGCGTGGTTGCTGACCGGTTTTCTTATGCCAATGGGATAGCCATCAATCATTGTCCTTCTGATTATGTGCTTCTTTCAACGATAAGAAGCAATAAACTGTATATGTTACAATACCACCCAAAAGCACTTGTCGTTAACAAGCCGGATCCGAGAGATGAAACAGATTCGTATTCCGTAAAAACAATTGCAAAGCTGAAGGGGCTCGATAATATTACTTTTATCACTGACAATGACATACTTGTTACTGCTCATCTCAATCAAATAGCTTTTTTAAAACATTATAAAGACGTTAAGAACATCTCCCCTACTGTTGTTTATCGTGTAAACAAAATTACAGGAGAATACAAAGCTGTGTATTCGAATGATGGTTCTGACATAAGTGGTGGTTCAACGGCTTTGTATTATAATGGTAAACTGTATATTTCCCAGGTATTTGAACCCTTTCTTCTAAAATGTGATGCGGAGGATTTGAAATAGATTAGGCAAAATCGTCATTCCGAACTTGTTTCGGAAGCTCCTGGATGCTAAAACCAACGATAGCCATCCTGGCAGGCAAGTCTATTATAATCAGCACATTAATATAATCACCTTTCTAACAGATTCCTCCAAAAATATCTTTCAGAAAACTTTTCCACAATAATTGTCAAACTAAAAAAAAAACTATCTTTGCAAAAAATTTAATCACTAAAAAAACCTAAATGATGAGAAAAAAATTACAATTAGTCGCAACATTATGCCTTTTAGCCGTTTCTTTCAATGGCTTTTCACAAAGGTATTTAACCGAAATTTTCACTTCGGTAACAGTTACATCAAATGTTGTTTACGGAAATAATCTTTCTGTTTTAACAGGTACTCCTGCACCATCCGATCTAAAAATGGATGTTTACGAACCAACAGGAGATGTATTAACTGCAAGACCATTGGTTATTGTTCTTCATACAGGAAGTTTTCTTCCAGCTATTGCGAACGGACAACCAACAGGTTCAAAAACAGACAGTGCAATAGTGGAAATGTGTAACAGATTCGCAAAAAGAGGATATGTTGCGGTGGCAGCTGATTACCGTTTGGGATGGAATGCTCTTTCAACTAGTTTAGATGTAAGAACAGGAACATTGTTAAACGCAGTTTACCGTTCTATACAAGATGCTAAAAATTGTGTTCGTTATTTCAAAGAAGATAAAGCTACTACCAACGTCTATAAAATTGATACTACCAAAATTGCGGTAGGAGGTTTAGGTTCAGGTGGATACATTGCTCTTGCTTATGCATCATTGAACCAGGTATCTGAAATTCAATTAGCTAAATTCTTAGATAACTCAGCAAGTCCACCAGTACCATATATTGATCAATCATTATCCGGTAATTTTGATGGAACAAATACAACTGGTTTAAATATTGCTAACTTACCATCTCACACTTCTACTATTAACATGGCATTCAATGTTGGTGGTGCTATTGGAGATACTTCCTGGATCGATTCTTTGGAAGTGCCTATCGTAGGTTTACATTGCTATAAAGATCCTAACGCACCATACAAAACAGGTGCTGTTATTGTTCCAACTACAGGAGACTTTGTTGTTGAGGCTAGCGGAAGTTATGATGTTCTTGCTTATGTTAACAGTGATACTATTAACAACAATGCAATTTTCAAAAGCTCACTTTATACTGATCCATTTACAACAAAAGCTAACCTTGTAAATGATGGAATAGAAGGTTTATTTCCTTTTATAACACCAGCTCCTGGTGCAGCGATGTCTTGTACCGGCCTTAATGCTAATCCACAAAAAGAACAAGGAAGTCCTTGGGATTGGTGGAGTGAAGCAACTTTCATTGCTCAATACAATGGATATTCAGGTACAACTAACGGAAGTGTTGTTAATTGTATGCAATTATTAAGTAATCCTGATCAATCAGCAACTAAAGGAAGAAAGTATATTGATACTATCCAGGGTTATTTAAATCCACGTATGGTTTGTGCTTTAGGTTTGGCTGGTTGTGTTCCTAACCCTGCCGGAGTTAATGAAAACGTTAATGTATCTGACATCACTATTTTCCCTAACCCATCTTCAACTGAAATTAATTTTTCAGTAAATGGTTCAACTACTATTAAAAGTGTTGAATTATATGATGTAACTGGTAGAATGGTTAAACAAATTGTTGGATTGAACACTCAAAAATATACTGTTCAACGTGAAGGACTTTCTACAGGATTATATATTACTAAAATTCAGTTAAACAAAGGTTCTATTTCTAAAAAGATCATTTTAGAGTAATCATTGTTTTTCTATAAAAAAGAGTCCCGTTCTTCTCATGAAGAACGGGACTCTTTTTTTTGATGCAAAATTTATTCAATGCGGGCGGGTCATTCACCAATTAACCTGAGTTCGATTAATAAAACAATAAGAATCAGGGCTAAAGCCCAATAAAATAAACACATTTCAACCACGGTCTGAAGTCCGTGGTTATAAAAAAAACGATGTCTAAGCTAATCAAATAGCAATTACCATTTAGGCGGGAATAATAACCACGTCTTTTAAGACGTGGGTTTAACCAAAGAATCCATTATTATAAGGCTTTAGCCTTGAATATTAATCGAACTCAGGTTATTACGATTCAACCTCCACAAATTTAATTCCGAAGGATTCTAATTCTGCCAATAATGGTTCGTAAATATCTTTAGTGGTTGGTATAACCACACCTCGTGCATTTATCTTGCCTTGCAAAATTAATTTAGTAGTGATGGCCAATGGCAAACCTACTGTTTTTGCCATTGCAGTGTATGTTTGATCTTCACCTTTTACTACTAATGAAGATGTGATGTTTCTGATTTCGGATTTTGCGTTTCGGATCTCAAACTGATGCTGCATTACGATCATGTCTTTATCATGCTCTTGTAATTTCCATTTTTCTTCCAATAGATCCTGAAGTATTTGCGCGGGGCTTGCATTGGCAAGACGTATTTTTTTGTCTTCAAATACCCCAAGCCATTCTATTTTGCTCATTATTTCTCCATCCGATTCAGCGCCCATAAAAGCGATCAGTTTTTCTTTTGTTGATTGCTTGCCGGCAGGTAAAAAAGCTTCTAACAGTTGACGGTAGCTTAGTTTATCGGATGCTTCTATTTTATAAGTATCATCTGTAAAACCTAATTTCACAAATACATTCCATGCTTTGCAATACCCGGGCATACGTAATGTTCCACGCAGCATGGTTGGAATAGCAGGAATATTATAAAATTTACGATATGATAATGAATCACGGTTTGCATACGCTTCAAAAGAACCATGGCCATCTATTTCAATCGTATTTGTTTGTGTGAACAAACGGTTGTAGGGAATGTATTTATATTCATTATTTTCAATGTATTGAGCGGTACCTTGTCCGGCAAGTACCACATTGCGTGGATTCCATGAAAATTTATATCCCCATGGATTGTCATTATTTTCGGGGGCAACCAAGCCTCCGCAATAAGATTTGAAAGAAGTTAATTCTCCACCTTGTGCATGAATTTGATCTATCACTTTCATTGCAGAAGCATGATCGATGCCGGGATCCAGACCAATTTCATTCATTAAAATAACACCGGCTGCTTTTGCTTCCGCATCTAGTTCAGCCATCTCTTTTGAAACATAGGATGCTGTTGCTAAATGTTTTTTGAAACGAACACAATCCTTTGCTACATCCAGATGCATGGATGCAGGTAGCATTGAAACTACAATGTCAGCACGCTTTATCTCTTCTTCACGTTGACTATCATTGGTGATATCAAAAACAATAGCACGAGCATTCGGATGATTTGCCGTTTTTTGTTTTACCAGATCAAGGGAAATATCACCAACAGTCACATTCCAGCTTTCCTTTATAGAATTATCCAAAAGGTATTTAATTAAAGATGATGCAGAGCGCCCAGCGCCTATTACTAAAATATTTTTCATGCCTTTTTGGTTACTAATAGCTAATCGTTTCGAATTTACGAAACTGCGTTTGATAAATTGCCTACGATAAATTCTTAAATTCTCTCATTGATAACTTCTTCTTTACCACTTACCCTGCACCCGCATCACTTGTTCTATTACATCACGCACACAACCTTTGCCACCATTTTTATGAGATACATAAATGGAGATATCTATGATCTCCTGAGAAGAATCTTTCGGGCAGGTGGGTACTCCAATACGTTTCATTACTTCATAATCCGGCACATCATCGCCCATGTATAGAATTTCATCAGGATCGATCTCGTATGTAAGTAGGAATTCATCATACGTCTCTATTTTATTATCGCACCCCAAATACACATCAAAAACACCTAATCCATTAAGTCGTTTACGGACACTTTCTGATTTTCCACCGGAAATAATAGCAATTCTATATCCTTTTTTTATAGCCAGCTGTAAGGCGTAACCATCTTTAATATTCATGGTGCGTAATTGTTCACCATCAGGCATAAGTGTTACAGAGCCATCAGTAAGCACGCCATCAATATCAAAAATAAAAGTTGTTACACGTGTTAATTTGGTTTTAAAATTTTCCATGGCTACTAATTTACAGCATTTTTACTCTTATTTGAATCACTTATACTTTTACTGATCAACTTATAAAGTTGACGATATTCTTTATTACCCGAAAGCATTTTCAGATGGTTATTGATCGTTTTCACATCATTACGCACCGCAGGACCGGTTTGCGCTTCAGTGGGAGGAGTGTTTTTTATTTTATTAGCAGTTTCTTCGATCAAAGGTTTTAAAACATCAAATGATATATTAGCTGATCCTAAAATAGAGGAAGCAATTGTATATAAGTGATTGCTGAAATTACATGCAAACACAGCAGCAAGATGAATGGTTTTCCGCTGTTCCGAATTTATTTTTTGCACATTTCCGCTAATACTTTTTGCAAGGGTTTGAAGCACTTTAAACGTAGCAGTATTATTGGCCTCCAGACAAACAGGGATAACATTAAAATCAACGATCTTATTTTTTGAAAATGTTTGCAGTGGATAAAACACTCCTATGTTTTTGGATATTGGTTTTAAAACATTCATTTCCACGCTACCGGAAGTATGTACAACGATTTTATCCTTTAATCTTAAAAGCTTTGCCACTTCAATGATAGAATCATCATTAACGGCAATAATATAAATATCAGCAGTTGTTTCTATTTTTTCGGGAGCATTTGTAAAATCGCAGTTCAGGGATCGTGCTAATTTACTTGCAGAAGATTTACGTTTACTATAAACCTGGACAATTGAATGTTTTGATTTTTTTAATGCTAAACCAAGCTGTGTGGCCACATTCCCGGCACCAATAATTACTATTTTATATTTTGATAATTCCATTAAAAATAAATAATAAAAATATTTTAACAGCAATAACGGACAATCTAAGATTTTTTTATTTTCTCTGCGCCCAGGCGTCTATGCAGTAAATTTTAATTTGAACTTCTTTTTAATCTTTCCAAAATAGCAAGTGCAGTACCAATTACCATTATGATGCAGCCTATCCACAAAACATTTATGTAAGGGAAGATCATTGCCTGCATCACAATAAAATCACGAACATTTTCCTTTTTTTCCTGCACGGAGATCTCAATATTTCCGTCTTTCGGATTGAGTTTCCAGAACATAAATTGTAATCCAAGTTCATCAACCTTTGATCCAATTGGTTGTATCATATTATTATGAATTACAAATAAAGGCTTAGCCTGATGTTTTTTAGTAACATCTAACACCCTAAGATGGGCCATTACAGCAATATCATCCTTTTCTAAATTATAAGGAGTTTTGTCGAAAGAAGTTGAAAGTGAATCAAAAATAATAATGGCATTGGAAGAATAAATAGTATCGCCCTTTTTCAATGTATAGTTTTTAGCAAGGGAATATTCATCTTTGGTTTCAGCCTTTTTTTCTTTTAAGCTTTCCAGATCAGCATAGGTAACATGGGTATACACATCAAAAGTTAAAAAGTGGCGGGTATCGGGCTCAGCAACATTTCCCATGCGGGGATTGGTTTGAACAAGAGGGGCCAATGAAAATTCTTTTTTGAAACTACCATCCGTATTTTTACTGAAATAAATTACATCAAAATAGATATTGATACCTTCAAAGCGTTTACCTGTATAGGTTACAAAATATTTACCCATTGGTAATGTATCTCCCTGGGTCAATAATATATTATCATTGTTCGACATTTTATCACCCAAACTTTCAATGCTTCTGCCCGAACTATTCTGAGAAATAATATCTTTTTTAGAAGTAGAAATTAAAGCTCCCAGCAATATCAGGGCAAAACCGATGTGGGAAATAGATGCACCTGCTTTTTTAACATTGCCTTTTAATACGCGGATCATATAATCGGCATTTGCGGCAACGGCAAAAACCGATGAGAAAAGCAATAAATAATAAAATAGTTTACTGAAATTCAAGAAATACCCAATTATTGCAGAGATCAATAATGCGCTTACAAATGACAATGAGATCTTTTTTACAAAAAATTTAATGTCCGTATTTTTATATTTGAAATACTGCCCAACCGCAATTAATAAGGTCACTAAAAAGGCAAATGGTAATTGCCATGTATTGTAAAAATCTATTACATCCTTTGCCGGGGCTTTATTCAAATTAAATAATTTGTTCCATACCGGCATGGAGGTATAAAACATGATCTGGAAAGAGGAAACAAGCAGTACCACAGCACCAATGAACATCCAGAATTCACGGGACCAAATTCCTTCTTCTTCTTTTTGTTTTGGAAAGTGTTTAAAATTGATCGTTATAAGAACTATACCTAATATTAAAAAGAAAAAAAGATAGATCAATAATTGACCCGACATACCCAGATCTGTAAACGCGTGAACAGATGATTCACCTAAAATGCCACTACGTGTAAGGAATGTAGAATATAATATCAGTATAAAGCTTAGTATAGATAATAGGAATGTAATAAATAAGGATTGAGGATTGTTGCGGCTGATAAGCATTACGTGGCCAGCTCCTACCAATGTTAACCAGGGAACCAATGATGCGTTCTCAACAGGATCCCAGGCCCAAAAGCCACCAAAACTCAATGCTTCATAAGCCCATGCACCACCCATTAATACACCGGTTCCTAAAACCATGATCCCAAAAAATGTCCAGGGTAATGCGGGTTTTAGCCATTCGCTGAATTTCTTTTTCCACAAACCTGCAATGGCATACGCAAAAGGGACAACAGTTAAAGCAAAACCTAAAAACAGAGTTGGCGGATGTATGGTCATCCAATAGTTTTGAAGCAAGGGATTTAAACCACGTCCATCTAATTTTTCTAAATAATTGGGATTGTCGAAAAGGGGAATATTAGCAAAATCGGGGTGTTGGCGAAGTAAAACAGTAAATGGATTGCTACCGATACGATATTCAAAAACAAAGATCCCTAAAAGCATTGAAGCTAAAAAGGCCTGTACAATTGAAATGGTGGCCATTACAGGAGCTTCCCAATTTTTTGAAGTGCGTTGTAAAATGAAACCAAGGATCACATGCCAGAAGCTCCAAAGTAAAAAGCTTCCCTCCTGCCCTTCCCAAAAGCAGGATAAAATATAACGCATTGGC